>NZ_CAXAHB010000031.1:0-21448 GCF_963968385.1 uncultured Oceanicoccus sp. | reverse complement strand
TCGACATCACCCGACAAAGGCCGAGCATTGGCGGGCATCGGGAATGCCGTCACATTGCTGCCACCACTGGGGGCATCCAGCACTTTACCCACCCCCTCTTTCTCCACCTCATCAATTCGCACAATAGCGTGCATAGGTATATACGAGCGATTAACGCCGGCAAATTCGGTTTTCAGCTTCTCTTCACCCGGATCAACAATCATCTGACTGCGCTCATCAAAGATATACTCTTCAACTTCAACAAAGCCATATAACTCACTCTGGTAAATGGCTTTGGCATAAACCTCATAAACCTTGTTTTGATTCAGAAAAATAACTTTATAAATCGGCGTGCTTTCTAACATAGATGCTTATATCACCTTTAAACAAATCGAGATAAAACGGCCTGCTGAGCCAATCTAGCCAATATTAACATAATTAACATAGTGCCAGCATAGTGTGGTCAAGAAATACTCTGTTCCTGTATAATCACCCGCCCTAATTTGCAGTGTGTTTGAAGGCCCCCGATTGATGAACGACGTTATCGCCAGCGATAAACCAGCCAGCCCCTCCTCCGGTTCCAGCGATAGCGACCTGCCGGTGAAAAAGCTGTTTATCAAAACCCACGGCTGCCAGATGAATGAGTACGATTCCGACCGCCTGCAAGATTTGCTGGGAGTTAGCCATCAGCTGGAAACCACCGACAACCCTGAAGAGGCTGACGTCATTATGCTGAACACCTGCTCTATTCGCGAGAAAGCGCAGGAAAAGGTGTTTCATCAATTGGGCCGCTGGAAAAATTTGAAAGAGCAAAACCCTGATCTGGTGATTGGCGTGGGTGGCTGTGTTGCCAGCCAAGAAGGTGATGCCATTGCCAAACGCGCGCCCTTCGTCGACGTTATCTTTGGCCCGCAGACCCTTCATCGGGTGCCGGACATGATCGATGCCGCCAAACCCGATGGCCCGGTTCTGGTTGATGTTACCTTTCCAGAAATTGAAAAATTTGATGTCCTGCCAGAACCTAAGGTCGATGGCCCCAGTGCCTTTGTCTCGATTATGGAAGGCTGCTCTAAATACTGCACCTTCTGCGTGGTGCCCTATACCCGTGGTGAAGAAGTTAGCCGCCCCTTTGATGATGTCATTGCTGAAATAGCTCATCTATCCAGCGAAGGGGTAAAAGAAGTTAATTTACTGGGTCAAAACGTCAACGCCTACCGCGGTGAAAACCATGAGGGTGAAATCGTCGACTTTGCCGAGCTACTTTATTTTGTTGCCGCCGTACCCGGCATTGAGCGTATCCGTTATACCACCTCTCATCCAGTTGAATTTAGTGATGCATTAATTGCAGCCTATAACGATATTCCAGAGCTGGTTAACCATTTACATCTGCCGGTGCAAAGCGGTTCCGACCGTATTCTGGCCGCCATGAAGCGCGGCCATACCCGCGATGAATATATCGCCAAGATGAAACGGCTGCAGGCCATTCGCCCCAATATCAGTTTCTCTTCCGACTTTATTATTGGCTTTCCCGGTGAAACCGATGAGGACTTTAACGACACGATGGATCTGATCGAAGAAATCGGCTTTGATTTATCCTTTAGCTTTATCTACAGCGCTCGCCCCGGTACGCCGGCGGCCGAACTCAGTGATAACACCCCAGAAACGGTGAAAAAGCAGCGTCTGCAACAGCTACAACAGCGCATTAACTCTCATGCCCAGCAGATCAGCCGTCAAATGGTGGGCAATCGGGAAAAAATTCTGGTTACCGGTGTCTCCAAAAAAGACCCCGGCCAACTACAAGGGCGCACCGAAAACAATCGGGTAGTGAATTTTCCTACTAATAATCAATCACTTATCGGAGAATTTGTGGAAGTCTCCATTACCGAAGCGCTACCTAACTCATTGCGAGGAGAGCTAATCTAGGCATCGTTATCACCACTGGCAACTGCCTATATGCCGAAACGGCCAACTATTAGCTACCCTGATAATACACCCAGAATAGCTATTGACTCATACCCCTGTTCATCCCTATGCTTAGTTCACTTTTGGTGCCGCGCAGCGGCTTATAAAAAACACATTGAATAAACCAGTGACACCCAAACAGGTTCTAAGCCTAGAACCCAATCAATCCCAAGCCCTAGCCAGCCTCTGTGGTCAATTTGACGAGCACCTGCGTCAGATAGAACAGCGCCTGTCCGTTGAGATTCGCAACCGCGGCAACCGTTTTGAAATTAGTGGCGCCAATGCCAGCGCCGCCAGCGCGGTATTAAAAAATCTCTATCAAGAAGCGATTGACGGCGTGACGCTCAGTGCAGAAACCATTCACCTCAGTCTACAGCAGGCCGGCGTGGAAGCTCTAGGCTTAGAAGCTCTAAATGAAGCCAGCGATCATAGCGTTGAAGCTATCACCCTGATCCATACCAAAAAAGCGACCATCAAACCGCGAGGATCAAACCAGCAGGGTTATGTGCGCTCGGTACTGAACAACGACATTAATTTTGGTATTGGCCCCGCCGGTACCGGTAAAACCTATTTGGCCGTAGCCTGTGCCGTTCAAGCCTTAATCAATGAACAGGTGCAGCGTATTTTATTAGTCCGCCCTGCGGTAGAAGCGGGCGAAAAACTGGGCTTTTTACCCGGTGATCTGGCTCAAAAAATTGATCCTTATTTGCGCCCGCTCTACGATGCGCTTTATGAAATGATGGGTGTAGAAACTGTCACCAAAATGATTGAACGCAATATTATCGAGATTGCGCCATTAGCCTATATGCGTGGTCGCACTCTCAATGATTCTTTTATCATTCTCGATGAAAGCCAAAACACCACCAAGGAACAAATGAAAATGTTCCTCACCCGCATCGGCTTTGGCTCCACCGCCGTTATTACCGGTGACGCCACTCAAATCGATTTACCCCGCGGCACCCAGTCGGGCCTGACTCATGTGATTAATATTCTGGATGGCGTAGACGGAATTAGCTTTACCTATTTTCAATCCAAAGATGTGGTGCGCCACCCACTGGTACAAAAAATTGTCGATGCCTATGATCGCCTTGAAAATAGCACCCAGCCGATAGAAGCCAAAACCACACCGGCCAGCGGTGGTGAGCAAAAATCATCATGAATGTCAGCGTGGATTTACAAATCGCCACTGAAGAGGAGGACCAACCTCCCCCGGCAAAGCTACAACAGTGGGTGGCCTCGGCACTGGCATATGCGCAACCGGCCAACTCAGAATCGACTGCAGTAACACCTGAGCTCACCATCCGAATAGTCGACGAAGCCGAAATCACAGCGCTCAATCGCAACTACCGCAATAAAGACCAAGCCACCAACGTTTTATCCTTTCCCGCAGACCTGCCTGATCATATCGACTTGCCGCTATTGGGCGATTTGGTGATTTGCCCTGCGGTGGTTAAACGTGAAGCCGAACAACAGCACAAAGCCATTCAGGATCACTGGGCTCATATGGTGATCCACGGCACGCTGCATCTTCTGGGTTATGACCACAACGAAGATGATGAAGCTGAAATCATGGAAAGCTTGGAAATTGACACGCTGGCAACATTACATATTGCCAATCCCTATAAACTATCAACAAAAAACGCCTGAACCTCTAGGAGGGTTGCACCCAAAACCATGAACGAAGACCGAACTCCCGAGCCAGAAGAAAGATCCTGGCTCGAAAAAATTGCCCACGTTTTTTCATCCGAACCAAAATCGCGCGATGACTTATTAGCTATTTTAAAAGTGGCACAACACAACGAAGTGATTGATAACGACGCGCTAAGTATTATTGATGGCGCGATGCAAGTCACCGAAATGCAGGTGCGTGAAATCATGATCCCGCGCACGCAAATGACAGTATTCAAAGCAGAACAACCATTAAACGAAATACTGCCGCAAATTATCAAAACCGCCCACTCCCGCTATCCGGTTATTGGTGAGAACACCGATGAAGTGCTCGGCATCTTACTGGCGAAAGATTTATTACCGCTAATGTTAAAACAAGACACTGAGCCCTTCGATATCACTGCTCTATTGCGCCCGGCTACTGTTGTTCCGGAAAGCAAACGTCTCAATGTATTACTGCGTGAGTTTCGCGAAAACCGTAACCATATGGCGATTGTTATTGACGAATATGGCGGTGTTGCCGGTCTGGTCACAATTGAAGATGTGTTAGAAGAAATCGTCGGTGAAATTGAAGATGAACATGATGTAGAACCCGACAGCTATATCAAAAAACTCGCCGACAATGATTATATTATCAAAGCACTCACCCCTATCGATGATTTTAACCAAGCCTTTAAAGCCGAATTTAGTGACGAAGAATTCGATACCATTGGTGGCATTATCCTCAAGCAGTTTGGCCATTTACCACGCCGCAATGAAGTCGCCACCGTCGATGGTTACGAATTTAAAGTCCTTAACGCCGATAGTCGTCAGGTGCATTTACTGCGTATGTCTGAAATCGTCACCGGCTAAGATGAACAAGGGTTGAAGCTCTGTGAAATTGGTTAAACAAGGCTGGAGCGGTCATCTGTTGGCGATGCTGGCCGGCGCCCTGATCAGCCTGTCACTGGCACCCTTCAATCTCTGGCCACTGGGCATTGCCAGTACCGCCATACTGGTTTGGTTATTAACCGACCTTAGCGCCACACAAGCTGCCAAACGCGGCTGGTTTTATGGTTTTGGTTTATTTGGTGCCGGCGCCTCTTGGGTTTATGTCAGCATTCATATTTACGGCTACGCCCCCGCGCCACTCGCTGCCCTGCTCACATTAATCTTTTGTGCCGGCCTAGCTATTTTTAGCGCCGTGACTTTTTATGGCTATGCCCGCTGGGTGCGCGATCAGGCCAGTGGCCAATGGTTAGGCTTTGCCGCTGTGTTTGCGCTGGGCGAGTGGTGGCGCAGTTGGTTTTTAACCGGTTTTCCGTGGCTTTATCTTGGTTACGGACATATTGATACACCACTGGCAGGCTGGGCGCCGGTCGGTGGTATTTATACTCTGGGATTTATTGTCGCTCTTACCGGTGCAATTATTAGCGACAGTCTGCAACACAAAACACTGATGCCACGCAAAATTCTGATGGTCGCTGCAGTATGGTTGGGTGGCCTTTTGCTGAACACCATTAACTGGACCAGCCCAAGCGACCAACCCGCAGTGAACGTTGCCATGGTGCAAGCCAATATTGCGCAGCAGATTAAATGGCGCCGAGATCATTACACGGCCACCTTAAAACTTTATAACGATATCAGCAGCCCACTCTGGGCAGAAAATGATATCGTGATCTGGCCCGAAGCTGCGATCCCCGGTTACTACCAACAGGCCAAACCTTTTCTCTCCCTAATGGCCGACAAAGCCAAGCAGCATAACAGCAGCTTAATTACCGGCATTCCTTTTTTCGAACAAGACGATGCCGGCAATCAAGATCGCTATAACAGCATGATGGCTTTCGGTGCAGGCGATGGCCTTTACCATAAACAGCGCTTGGTGCCTTTTGGTGAATATGTGCCACTGGAAAATATATTACGTGGCTTGATTGAGTTTTTTGATATGCCGATGTCAAATTTTTCTGCTGGCATAAAAGGGCAAACCGGCATTAGTGCCGGTGATATTACCCTAGCCCCTTTTATCTGCTACGAAATTGTTTACCCCGAATTAGTTAGCCAGTGGTTACCAGAAGCCGATTTGTTAATTACTATCAGTAATGATGCTTGGTTTGGCCGATCGATTGGGCCGCTACAACATTTAGAGATGGCGCAAATGCGTGCACTGGAAAGTGGTCGTTTCTTATTGCGCTCAACCGGTAGCGGTGTCAGCGCCATTATTGATCAGCGCGGCAAGATTATCGTCCGTGGTGAGCAATTTACTCAAGAAGTGATCAAAGGTGAGGCTTTAATTTTACAGGGGGCTACACCATTTTCCTTAACGGGTAGTTGGCCAGTGCTGGGGCTATGTCTGGTGATTGTATTAGCGCCGACAATTTCGCGGGCTATAACCGCAGCAAAAACGACCAGCTAGATCACCGCAATCAGCCTTCAAGCCATTCGCTTGGGGAGTGGGAATCATATAATCGGTACCCGTTTAACGCCAATTGCTGTTAAAATGCACGGCTGGTTTTGCCTATTAAAGAAAGCAACTAGCGCCGGCGACCTACCAAACATCGGTATCAACTCTCATAACCAAAAAACTGAAGCTAATAATGCAAGAGCAATATAACCCTAAAGAGATCGAACAACAGGCACAGCAATATTGGACCGACAATGATAGCTTTGTCGCCACTGTAGATACCGAAAAAGACAAGTATTACTGCCTGGCCATGTTCCCCTACCCCAGTGGCAAATTGCATATGGGCCATGTGCGCAATTACACCATTGCCGATGTTATCTCCCGCTACCAACGTATGTTAGGCAAAAACGTGCTGCAGCCTATGGGCTGGGATGCGTTTGGTCTACCGGCAGAAAATGCTGCGGTTAAAAACAACACCGCACCCGCCAAGTGGACCGACAGCAATATCGACTATATGCGCGATCAGCTTAAACAGCTGGGTTTTGCCTATGACTGGTCCAAGGAGCTGGCCACCTGCAAACCCGATTATTACCGTTGGGAGCAGTGGTTTTTTACCCGCCTTTATGAAAAAGGTCTGGTCTACAAAAAAACCGCCGCCGTTAACTGGTGTCCGCATGATGAAACTGTATTGGCTAACGAGCAAGTTATCGATGGCGGCTGCTGGCGCTGTGCTACCAAGGTGGTACGCAAAGAAATTCCCCAGTGGTTTATCAAAATTACCGAGTATGCCGATCAACTGCTAGATGATCTCGACCAGTTAGACGGCTGGCCCGAGCAGGTTAAAACCATGCAGCGCAACTGGATTGGCCGTAGCCAAGGTGTTGATATGCGCTTTGACCTCAGCGAAGCTGTGGCCGGTATCGATAGTTTTGAGGTCTATACCACCCGTCCCGATACGTTAATGGGCGCCACCTACGTTAGCTTGGCAGCTGAACACCCGATCAGCTTGGCGCTGGCGGAAAACAATGTTGAGTTAAATCGCTTTATTGCCGAATGTAAAACCAGCTCGGTAGCCGAAGCCGATATGGCGACCATGGAGAAAAAAGGTGTCTTTGCCGGCATTAACGCTATCCATCCGATTACCGGTCAAACTATTCCAGTCTGGGTCGCTAACTATGTATTAATGGACTATGGCTCCGGTGCGGTAATGGCCGTGCCCTCACACGACGAACGTGACTTTGCTTTTGCCAATAAATATCAACTGCCGGTGGTACAGGTCATTGCCAGCAATAACGATAGCGATAATGCTTTCGATAGTAGCCACTGGCAGGACTGGTATGCCCGTAAAGAAAATACCACCACCATTAACTCCGGTGAATTTGATGGTCTGGGTTTTGAAGCTGCCTTTGATGCCATCGCCAGCAAATTAGAAGCTTCAGGCAAAGGTCGCAAAACCACCCATTACCGGCTGCGTGATTGGGGTGTTTCCCGTCAGCGTTACTGGGGCGCACCTATTCCGATTTTCAATCTGCCTGACGGTGGCGAAATTGCAGTACCTGCCGACCGCCTGCCGATGCTATTACCCGAAGATGTTGAGATGGACGGTGTAACATCACCGATTAAAAGCGACCCCGAATGGCGCAAAGATGAACTTAATGGCCAAGCAGTAGCCAGAGAAACCGATACCTTCGATACCTTTATGGAATCCTCTTGGTACTATGCACGCTTTACCAGCGCCAATTATGAGCAGGGAATGCTAGACAGCGATGCCGCCAACTACTGGCTGCCGGTGGATCAATATGTCGGTGGTATTGAACATGCAATTCTGCATCTGCTGTATGCCCGCTTCTTCCACAAGTTGATGCGCGATGAAGGTTTGATTAACTGTGACGAACCGTTTGACCAACTACTTTGTCAGGGCATGGTGTTAAAAGACGGCACTAAAATGTCCAAGTCCAAAGGCAACACCGTTGATCCACAGCAAATGATTAACCAGTACGGTGCCGATACCGTGCGCTTGTTTATTATGTTTGCCGCACCCCCAGAACAATCACTGGAGTGGTCTGACTCTGCTGTTGGTGGCGCCCATAAATTTTTAAATCGTTTATGGTCTCGCATCCATAATCATGTACAACATAGCAACGTACCTGCGCTAGATAAAAGCCAGCTAAATAAAGAACAGCAAAACCTGCGCCGCAAATTGCATGAAACCATTGGCAAAATCAGCGATGACTACGGTCGCCGCTTAACCTTTAATACCGCCATTGCAGCGATTATGGAATTGACTAACGATATTTCTAAGCTGCCGGATAATAACCCGCAAAGTCTGGCAGTTGAGCGTGAAGCGCTGCAAGCCATTGTGGTTATGCTTTCACCTATTGCGCCACACTTCTGTCATACGCTTTGGCAGGCACTGGGCAATAAAGGCGCTGTTATTGATGCAAGCTGGCCGGCTGTTGATAAAACCGCTCTGGTACGTGACTCGATAGAATTAGTGATTCAGGTCAATGGCAAGGTGCGCGGAAAAATTGAAGTGGCTGCCGATGCTTCCCAAGAGTCTATTTTGGAACTGGCCTTTGCCGATGCCAATGTGCAAAAATTTATTGCGGGTAAAGAAATCAAAATGCGCAAAGTCATTCCCGGAAAACTGGTAACCATTGCGGTTAAATAATCAGGATTTCATATGATGAGTAAAAAGCTTGTTTTTTCACTACTGCTAATTATCACCATAATGACGGCCGGCTGCGGTTTTCAATTGCGCGGCAAAGTAAACTTGCCCGAAGGCGTGGAACCGCTGTTTATTGGCGGTATTGCAGCTAGCAGTCAATTGGCGATTGAGTTGCGTAATTCGCTCGGCACCTATGGCATAGCGTTAACTGAAACCGCTAACGATGCTCAATACAAACTCAATATATTAAAACAGAAAAAAGACAAACGCAGCGCATCCTTGGGCCAAAATGCTAAAGTGGTTGAATATCAATTAATTGAAGAGCTTAGCTTTGAATTACGCAATACCAAAGGCGAACGTGTTTTGGGTCCCAAAACAATAACCGAACGAAAAATATTACCTAACGATCGCAATAAAGTAGTTAGCAGCAAAAATGAGGAAGACTTGCTACGCCGTGAAATGCTGCAAAATCTTGCCGCAAAAATAGCGCGACAATTACGCAACTTTGATTACAGCGCACAAACACAACCAGCAAGCGAATAAGCAGATTATTTTATGCGTCTTCGCCCCGACCAATTACAGCAGAATTTAAGCAAAGGCTTGCTGCCGGTTTATATTGTCAGTGGTGATGACACCTTACTGGTTCAGGAATGCTGCGACCCTATCAGGCTAAACTGCCGCAAGCAGGGTTTCAGCCGTGAAATTCTTCATGTAGATGCCAGTTTTGACTGGAATGAGTTATTAGCCTCCGCCTCGGCAATGTCGCTATTTTCAGAACGCAAGCTGATTGAATTGCGTATGCCTACTGGCAAGCCCGGCGATGCCGGCGGCAAAGCGTTAACCGAATACGCCGCCAATGCATCACCGGATAATGTACTACTCATCATTTGCAATAAACTGGAAAGCTCTACGACCCGCACCAAATGGTATAAAACGATTGAGGCGGCAGGTGCATCGATACAATGCTGGCCAATTGATGCCAGACAATTACCCCGCTGGATTAGCAACCGGCTCAATATGGTCGGTCTAAAAGCTGATAACGAGGCGATTCAAATGCTGGCCGAGCGCGTTGAAGGTAATCTGTTAGCGGCAGTCCAGGAAATTGAAAAACTGCGACTCTATACCAACGCCGATATCATTGATGCCGATACCGTTACCGCTGCCGTTGCCGATAATGCCCGCTACGATATCTTTGGTTTGGTTGATCGCACACTGCAAGGTGATAGCAAAGGCAGCCTGAAAATGTTGCAAGGTTTAAAAGCTGAAGGAACCGAGCCGCCGGTTTTATTATGGGCGCTGAGTCGTGAACTACGCACACTCTGTCAATGCGCCGAACAAGTTGAACAGGGCAATGGTATCGATCGGGTTTTACAAAATCAGCGAGTTTGGGATAAGCGTAAAGCCATCACCAAAAATGCCTTGCAACGACTGACGACCAAGCAATTACAGCAGTTGATTAAAACGGCCAATCATATTGACCAGTCGATTAAGGGCATGAGCCAAGATAATAGTTGGGATCTATTGGAACAACTGGTCGCAACAATGGCAGGCGCCAAACTAGCCATTAAGCATTAACAACCTGGCTCTGCTTAAAGGGATAGCTAATCTATCGATCAAAGGCGTTGGGCGCGGCTACTTCAACAAGCTGAGATCGACTTGTTTATCGGCATGATAGGACGATCGCACCAACGGGCCGCTGGCGACCGATTTAAAACCTAATTCTTTGGCAATCAGCCCAAACTGATCGAATTCTTCCGGCGTGACAAAACGCTCTACGGCAAGATGATCACGGCTAGGTTGCAAATACTGACCCAGAGTAATCATATCGATATTGTGCTCGCGCATATCGCGCATCACCTGAATTAATTCTTCTGCAGTTTCACCAAGCCCCAACATCAGACCGGATTTAGTCAATACGTCGGGACGGCGCTGTTTATATTTTTTTAACAGGTCGAGTGACCACTGGTAATCAGAACCGGGACGAATTTTTTTGTACAGGCTGGGCACCGATTCAAGGTTATGATTAAACACATCGGGCGCTTCGTCGGCCAGAATATCCAAGGCGATATCCATCCGCCCACGGAAATCAGGCACTAGTATTTCAACTTTAATATCCGGACTTAGTATGCGGGTTTCGCGAATGCAGTTGGCAAAATGCTCGGCACCACCGTCTTTTAAATCATCGCGATCAACCGAGGTAACCACAACATATTTCAATCCCATATCGGCAATAGCGATCGCCAATTCTCGCGGCTCGTTTTCATCCAAAGCATTGGGACGGCCATGGGCCACGTCACAAAAAGGACAGCGGCGAGTACAGATGTCGCCCATAATCATAAAGGTGGCCGTACCACCGCTAAAACACTCGCCAAGATTGGGGCATTGCGCCTCTTCACAAACTGAAGCCAGTTTATGTTTGCGCAGCGTGTTTTTAATCCGCGTCACCTCAGGGCTGACCGGCATTTTGACTCGAATCCAGTCCGGCTTTTTCGGCAACTCTACGGTGGGTATTACCTTGACTGGAATGCGCGCCACTTTATCTGCGCCGCGCAGCTTTTCACCCTGCACCACTTTCTTGGGGCGAGGTTTATCGGCAGCTGGCATTAAGGGATCACTCATTACAATATTGACTGGTTGGGTTAGCTGGGCAGTTGGCCATCACTGATAAGTTGGCGGTCATTATAACCTAGATCCACGGTTAATTGATCCATCAACTGCCCAGATAATTGCGCATAGCTTGGTGGCGTTTTCATTTCAAGATGCAGACTGGTCACTTCCATACCGGCATAGCCACAGGGATTAATACGCTGAAAGGGCTCTAAATCCATCTCCAGATTAAGGCTTAAACCATGAAAGCTACAGCCTTTTCGCACCCTTAAACCCAGCTGTGCAATTTTGGCACCACGCCCTGATTGCACATAGACACCGGGTGCATCAGCTCTAGGGGCTGCCTCAATGCCATACTGCGCCAATACCTTAACAATGGCTTGCTCAATGGTGGTAACCAGCTTTCTAACTCCGATATTTTTGCGCCGTAAGTCGATCAACAAATAGCCCACTAACTGGCCGGGGCCGTGATAAGTGACTTGGCCTCCACGGTCAACCTGGATTACAGGAATATTGCCGGGGGCCAGAATATGCTCAGCTTTACCGGCCTGCCCCTGAGTAAACACCGCTGGATGTTGCAACAACCAAATTTCATCAGCGGTGTTGTGATCGCGGTTATCGGTAAACTGCTGCATGGCCTGCCACACCGACTGGTAATCAGCCAAACCTAAATCGCGAACGATAATCATGTTACAAAACCATTTGCACGACACCGGTGGCTTTTAGATCTTCAAAAATAGCATCCAGCTGATCTTTGCCGGTGGCAGTTATGGTAACGGTGAGAGAAACAAAAGTGCCTTTGCCGCTGGCTCGCTGCTTAACTTGGGTATCGCTGATATCACCGGCATGTTGGCGCATCACTTGCAGCACAATGTCTTTAAAGTCTGCGGATTGGCGGCCCATAATTTTAATCGGGTATTCGCAGGGGAACTCTATTTTTGGTGGTTCTTGTTCGCTCATCATCGGTTTCGCAACGGTAAGCTTTTAAACGTTTAGTAACGAGGTGAAGAATAAAACAATCGCATCCCAAAGGCGTTTAAATAAACTGCCCTCTGCTACAGACTCCAAAGCCAATAAGGGTTCACGCAATAATTCTTCGCCGTCTAAACTGATCACTAACTCACCGTATTCTTTACCTTTGGTTACCGGTGCTTTAATCACCTCGGTCAGGTTTAGCACGGCCTCAATATCTTTATGTTTACCACGAGGGATAGTTAAATGGATATCGCGCTCTACACCGAGTTTTATCTGATCTGCTTCACCCGCCCATACTTTGCTTGCCGTTAACTCATCACCTGCTGAATATATCGGGTGAGTTTCAAAATAGCGAAAGCCATAGGCTAATAGTTTCTGCGATTCTTGTTCTCGTCCGGATTGGCTTTTTGCCCCCAACACTACAGAGATCAAACGCATACCATTTTTCTTGGCGGAAACCACCAGGCAATAACCCGCCTCTTTGGTATAACCAGTTTTTAAACCATCAATACTGCCGTCTTTCCACAGCAGACGGTTGCGATTGGTTTGACGAATATTGTTATAGGTAAAATCCGGCTCGCTATAAAGTGCGTACTCGGCAGGGTATTTTAAAATCGCCTTGGATAAGGTGGCCAAATCTCTAGCCGTCATATAATGCTCAGGATCAGGCAAGCCGTGGGAGTTAACAAAATGCGAATCTTTCATACCCAGCACTTGGGCATGTTGATTCATAACATCAGCAAAAGCACTTTCACTACCTGCCAAATGCTCAGCCACCGCGACACTGGAATCATTACCAGAAGAAATCACCACGCCTCTGTGCAGGTCTTCCAGTTTTACCTGTTTGCCCACTTCAATCCACATTAAGGATGATCCGGCAAACAGCGGATTTTGCGCCCAGGCATTGCGACTAATGGTCACCATATCATTATTAGCAACATTGCCTTGCTCTAACTCAAAGGACAACACATAGCTGGTCATGAGTTTGGTTAAACTGGCTGGCGGCAGTCGCTGATCGGCATTGGCTTCGGTAATCACTTTGCCGCTATCGGCATCAATCAGGATATAACTGCTGGCAGCTATCTGAGGTGGCGCTGGGATAATAGCCGGCGCTGCAACAGCCAGTGACATCGACAATAGAGAAAAAAGTACAATAAGATAATGACGCATAGCTAACCGGTTTTTTATCAATGAGAAAGTGCCGCAAATGGTAACGGATGTACCGCTGAAAACAAGTGCCTGATGGATCTGAGTCCGATAATCAGGTCGCCAAGCGGTTTATTGCGCGATAATTCGTGGCTCGGTGATATTAAATGCCAATAACTGCTCGGTAAGCTTTTTAACCAATGCCATAGAATGCAGCGGACCGATTTGTACCCGATAATAACCATCGGGCTCTGCGGTATCGATATTTACCGGCTGGCTGATAGCCAACATCAGCTTGGCACGCAACTGGGTGGCTGATGGCAAACTTCTAAATGCCCCCACTTGCAGCAGATAGCTCTGGTTACTTTCTGAATCAGCCACCGCCGCATGGTATTTTTTGGGATCGATAGCTTCAATCAACACCTTAGCCGTACCCTGCTCGGCAAAGCCTAACTTAACTGCCGCGGCATAGGTCAAATCGATAATTCGTTCGGCATGAAAGGGGCCGCGGTCATTAACACGTACAATGGCTGTACGAGCATTCGCCAAGTTGGTGACTTTGACATAGGCCGGAATCGGTAGTGTGCGGTGCGCTGCGGTCATACCATAGAGACTGTAGGGCTCACCATTGGCGGTAGGTCTACCCTGAAATTTGGTGCCGTACCATGAGGCCACCCCCTCTGCCTGATAACCTTTGCTAGTGGGCAATAGGTGATAGGTTTTGCCAAGAACGGTATAGGGGTTTTTATTGCCCGCTCGCGTGATGGGATCTTCTCTAGGCACCGCATCTTTAATGGTAGCGGGATCGATAACTTGATCGGGTGCACTGTCTTTGACAACAAAAGGACCACGGCTTGTGTTGCAAGCTACTAGTGTTAGTGACAGCAATATGACAAGAAGGTACTTCAAAATGTAGCTCGGCCTGGGTTAATCCTATGGGTTTTCATACATACAGAAACTTTATTTACCCACATCTTGCTTCAACTGTTGAGTCAATTGATAAACCGCCATAGCGTACAACTTGCTATGGTTATACCGAGTGATAACATAAAAGTTTTTCAGCCCCAGCCAATACTCAATACCCTGATCACCCTGCAGCCGCATAATAGTCGCCATTTGCTCAGGATCGATAGCCACTGAAGATTGATAGCCCTGAGCTTGTAACTCAGCCACGGTGTATTGGGGTTTTAACTTTTGATTGGCAATATCGGGGTTATGCTCAGCCGTTACCGTAGCGGTATAAGCCACTGGCTGATCAGGCTGCCAGCCGTGGACTTTAAAATAATTGGCCACACTGCCAATGGCGTCGACCGGATTATTAATAATATCGGCAATACCATCACCGTCAAAATCAATCGCATAGTGACGATAGCTGCTAGGGATAAACTGACCATAGCCCATGGCACCGGCATAGGAACCCTTAACGGCAGTAGGATCAAACTGCTGCTCTCTAACCAGCAGCAAATATTCTTCCAACTGTTTGCTAAAAAATTTACCTCTGGGCGGGTAATCAAAACCTAGCGTTGCCAAAGCATCCAATACTCTATAACTGCCGGCATTGCGACCATAGCGCGTCTCTATACCAATCACGGCGCTAATCATGGCTGCCGATACACCAAATTCTCGCTCGGCACGGGCCAGTGCCTTGGCGTAAGTTTTCATAAACTCTTTGCCCTGACGCGTGCGAGTTTTGGTGACAAAGATTTTACGGTACTGGCTCCAGGTTTTGGTCTTTTCTGCAGGGCGGGAAATAGCATCAAGGATAGCTTGTTTGCGAACAGCGCCATCAATCAGTGCTTGCACATAGGTTCGTTCAAATTTGTGCTCTGTCACCATCTTATCGACAAAAGCCTTGGCTTGCGGATGATCACTATAATCAGTCGCCGCGGCGATTGATGTAACCAGGCTGGACATCAGTGCGACAATAACTGTGGCCACATTAACTGTGAACAGGTTTTTACTGGCATATTTTTTCACAATAGCATCCATTATTATTCCGTGATTGTTTGCAGCTTAAGTCACCAAATTTAACTATCTGGTCAGTTTATCTCACTATCAATGAATTACCACCGTAGCCGTGTTTATTGACCAAAAAATGGGTTTATTGATCCATAACTCGTTTCTCGGTACTGATCGCCATCAGCAATCCAAAACCGGCCAATAGTGTTACTAGCGATGTGCCGCCCTGACTGACCAACGGCAAAGGCACGCCGACCACCGGCAGCAATCCGGACACCATGCCCATATTGACAAAAATATAAACAAAAAAGGTTAAAGTAATACTACCGGCCAGCAAACGACCAAAGCAATGCTGGGCATTGATAGCTATCCACAAACCACGGGCAATAATAGCCAGATAAATCACCAGCAGCGCAATAACGCCGCGCAGACCCCACTCTTCTGCCAGTACCGCAATAATAAAATCGGTATGACTTTCCGGCAAAAAATCCAACTGGGATTGGGTGCCGTTTAACCAGCCCTTGCCCTCCCAACCGCCGGAACCAATGGCGGTTTTTGATTGAATAATATTCCAACCCGCACCCAACTTATCACTTTCGGGATCAAGCAATGTCAGGATGCGAGTTTTTTGATAATCGCGTAACCCAAATTGCCACATGGGGTAAGCCGAAACGATGACCAAAGCTGCTGCACCGAGAATAAAACGCCATCCTATACCGGCCAAAAATAAGGCGAATAGGCCGGAGGCCGCAATCAGGATTGAGGTTCCCAAATCAGGTTGGTTGGCAATTAGCAACACCGGTATCGCAATCATCGCTAAGCTAGTAACAATATACTTAAACCGCGGTGGCAAGGCTCGGCCGGCAAAGTACCAAGCTACCGCCATAGGTACCACTAACTTCATTAGCTCCGAAGGCTGAAAACGAAAGCCACCTAAACTCAGCCAACGCTGCGCCCCTTTGGCACCAACGCCAATCAGTGGTACTGCGATCAATAACACTATCCCCACTAAATAGGCCAACGGTGCCAAGCGTTTAATCCGTTCAACATCCAGCTGTGCCACCACTAACAGGCCGATATAGGCGACGATTAAATAGCGCCCCTGACGAATGACCGTAGCCGTACTTTGCCCAGCGGCACTGTATAAAACCACCAAACCAAAGACCGTTAGCATTAGCAATAACATCAATAATAAGGGATCGATATGTAGCCGCTGCCAAAATCCAACAGGACGGGCAAGATCGAAAGAGCGACCGGGCATTTGCCGTACAAAATCCTGACTCATTGCACCGCCCCTTTTGCTAATGCCTGAGCCATTAAACCTGAGGAACTATCATCGTCCAACATACCTTGATCCAATAAATAAGCATCAAAGACTTTGCGTGCGATAGGAGACACCCAAGAACCATGCATACCATTTTCAACAATCACAGCGACTACAATTTTGGGATTTTCAATGGGCGCAAAAGCGACAAATAAACCGTGATCTCTTTTTCGCTTGGCCACTTGCTGCTCATCGTAAACTTCATCCTGAGCAATACTAACAATTTGTGCACTACCGGTTTTACCCGCTATACGGTATTTGGCGCCGGGGGCAATTCGTTTTGCTGTACCTTTGGCGCCGTGAACAACATTTTTCATCGCCACTGTCACCGCGTCCCAATGTTGATCATCGATAGTAATATCATCCAATACCGGCGCTGCAACGTCTTGCTCGCCCAGACGCTTTAATAACCGCGGCGTAAAATGTTTGCCTCGATTGGCCACAGCCACCATGGACGCCGCTAATTGTATTGGCGTTGCCAACATATATCCCTGCCCGATACCGACACCTAGCGTCTCACCGGGAAACCATGGCAGGCGTTTATACGTTTTTTTCCACTCCCTTGAAGGCAACAGGCCGCTTTGCTCGTTAGTATTATCGACACCGGTTTTACGACCAAAACCAAAAGGCACCATAAATTCATGAATGCGATCAATACCCATGTTATAGGCCAGATCATAAAAATAGGTATCACAGGATTCAACAATCGATTGTTCTAGGTCAACAAAAGCGCCGTGGCCACGCTTTTTCTTTTGCCAAGTCCAATCACGGTAGAGATGATCATTGTTAGGTAATTTATACCAACCGGGATCTGCCACTTTGCTTTGCGGTGTAATAACGCCATAGTGCAAACCGGCGAGGCCATAGAACGGCTTTACCGTTGATGCCGGCGGATACTGACCTTGCAGAGCGCGGTTAAATAACGGCAAATCCTGTGAATTGCGCAAACGACCATAGTCTTTGGTGCTAATACCACCGACAAATAAATTGGCATCAAAACTCGGGGTGCTAACCATCGCAATAACACCACCGGTTCTGGGATCAATCGCGACTACTGCACCCCGCTCATTCCCCAGGGCACGATGGGCAACTTTTTGCACATGGGCATCGAGATGAAGAGTAAGGTCAGCACCGGGCTCGGGATCAGTACGCTCTAAAACACGCAAGACACGACCGCGCGCATTGGTCTCAACATTTTGATAACCGACCCGACCATGCAAGATATCTTCGTAATATTTTTCTAAACCGATTTTGCCGATTTCATTGGTGCCGCTGTAGTTAACCTCATCAATTTCCAACTGCTCAGATTCACTGATGCGCCCAACATAACCGAGCACATGGGCAAATAATTCGCCCTGCGGATAATGACGGGCTAAGTGGGCATCGACATCGACACCTGATAAGCGGTAGCGATTAACCGAAATAATGGCAATTTCTTCTGGGGTGAGCTTTAGCTTTAACGGAACTGCGGCATAGGGTCTACTACGGCTGACCAGACGCCGATATTTTTTAATATGGTCATCATCAATAGCAATCAATTGCTGTAACAACGCGATGGTTTGATCTAAATCCTCAACCCGCTCTTTAATAATCGTCAGGCTATAACTGGCGCGATTTTCTGCCAACAAAATACCGTTACGGTCATAGATCAGGCCACGCTTGGGCGGCACTGGCTGTAATTGCACATAATTGCGGTCAGATTGTGTGCGGTAAGTTTCATAGGCGATAATTTGCAGGGAAAAATACCGCACCACTAATAGCGCAAGCAAAGCAACCACCACCAGCGCCGCAAAGACCATACGAGAACGGTAAATACGCTTCTCGGTATAGGGGTCTTTTAAGGTGACTTGTTCAGCCATAGAGTGGGTTAACGCCTTTTTGTTGTTCTAGCTATATCATCTAACGATGATAAGGATGATGACTATTGATCGTCCAAGCGCGATAAAGTTGCTCAGCCAGCACAATTCTTACTAACGGATGCGGTAAGGTTAGCGCCGATAAAGACCAGCGCTGATTAGCCCGCTGCAAACATTCATCCGCCAAACCGTCAGGACCACCGACTAACAGGCTGATATTGTCGCCCTGCAACTGCCACTGCTGTAACTCAAGCGCCAGTTTTTCTGTCGACCATGGCTTGCCTAACACATCCAGCGCAATCACCTGATCATACTGACCAATGGCGGCCATCATTTGTTGGCCTTCGGTATTGATAGCTCTTTGGATATCGGCACCTTTGCCGCGCTTGCCCAACGCAATCGGTTTGAATTCCAGCCTGAGCTCGGGTGGCAGGCGTTTGCTATATTCCTCAACCCCTTGCTCTACCCACGTCGGCATTTTGGTGCCCACAGCTATTATTCGTATACGCATATTATCTAGTGAGGGCGCTTAACCATTATCCAACTCTTCGGCCGAAGCATCTTCTGGTGAGGTTGACCACAGACGCTCAAGGTCATAAAAATCCCGTGTTTCTGGCAGCATCACATGCACTATCACTTCACCAAAGTCGACCAGCGCCCATTCCGCAGTTTGATCAACCCCTTCAATACTCATCGCCTGACAGCCGCGTTTTTTGAGCGTCAAGGCGACGTTATCTGCCAGTGACTTTACGTGGCGATTTGAGGTGCCGGTACACACCAACATATAATCGGTGATATCTGTCATAGCTCTTACATCTAAAGTAATAGCATCTCGCCCTTTTAGATCATCCAATGCTTCCAAAGCAATATCTTTTATTTCCTCAACATTCATACGCTGTGTTTGTTTCCTTTATTGTTGCATCGTCAGGCTTGGTAACCATATAACCGATGCGTTTGAATATAGTCTAGTACGGCCGTTGCCATACTGTCTTTCAGTTTGGCTGAATTTTGTTGCCCACTTAACGTGGCTCTAATATCGGTGGCTGATACTGGGTATGGTGTCAGACTTACAAAGACGATTGAACCCGCTGCTTGCTGGTGTAATACATCGGCGCGGTCGGCTTGGTATTGCATAATCAATTCAGCCACGGCACCGGCCTCAGGTAACTTTTCACCGGGACGTTTTATCACCACAAGGTGGCCAAGCGCTAAAAAATCCTGCCAGCGATGCCAGCGATCAAAGCCGGCAAAAGCATCCGTACCCATTACCCAACTAAGCGATACCTGCTGACCCAACTGACTACGCAGCGATGCCAGTGTATCAATACTGTAAGACAGTTGATTGCGACGCAGTTCACAATCATCGACCATCAGGCCCGTATTCGCTATCGCCAATTTCACCATTGCCAATCGCTGCTGTGAAGTACAACCGGGCGTTACCCGATGCGGCGGAAGATGGCAGGGAACTAGACGCAACTCATCCAGCGACAGCTGCTGTTTTAGCTCAATCGCCGATTGCACATGCCCTTGATGAATCGGGTCAAAGGTACCGCCAAATAATGCAATGGTTTTCATCGAGTGATGTTGTTAGTTACGGACATGACCGTCACCCAGTACCACATATTTCTGTGAGGTTAAGCCTTCCAAACCCACTGGCCCGCGAACATGAATTTTGTCAGTGGAAATACCAATCTCGGCACCCAGACCATATTCAAAGCCATCGGCAAACCGGGTCGATGCATTAATCATCACCGAGCTGGAATCAACTTCACGGAGAAAACGACGACCGCGGCCATAGTTTTCCGACACAATGGTATCCGTATGCTGGGAACCATAGTGATTAATATGCTCAATCGCCTGATCCAGACCCGACACCACTTTAATCGACAACACCGGTGCCAGATATTCTGTTTGCCAATCGTCTTCGGTGGCGGCAATCACATCAGGCAGAATGGCGCGGACACCGTCACAGCCAAGCAGTTTGACACCGGCTTGACTATAACCCTCAGCCAAACGGGGTAAAATCTCGGCGGCAACGCCCTCGGCAACCAATAAGGTTTCCATCGTATTGCAAGTACCGTAGCGATGGGTTTTGGCATTAATGGCAATCGCATACGCTTTATCGAGGTCTGCCTGATCGTCGATATAGACATGGCAGATACCATCCAAATGCTTAATTACGGTGACCGTGGCATCCTTGGCAATACGCTCAATCAAGCCTTTGCCGCCGCGCGGAACCACCACATCGACAAATTCGGACAAAGTAATCAACTCACCCACCGCAGCGCGATCGGTAGTTTCAATCACCTGCACCGCTTCAACCGGCAATGACACAGCTTGCAAACCCTGCTCGATACAGGCCGCAATCGCCTGATTGGAATAAATCGCTTCGGAACCACCGCGCAAAATCGCGGCATTGCCAGATTTTAGGCACAAGCTAGCCGCCTCAACCGTTACATTGGGTCGAGACTCATAAATAATACCGATCACACCTAAAGGCATACGCATAGAACCGACTTGAATGCCGCTGGGACGATAGCTTAAATCGGTAATCGCTCCCACTGGATCAGTCAGGCTAGCCACTTGGTGCAAACCCTCGATCATGGCATCGATACGGGCATCGGTCAGCTCGAGACGATCCAACAGCGCAGGATCAAGACCATTGGCTATGCCATTGTCCATATCCTGTTTATTGGCTGCTATTAATGCCGCCCGGGATGCCTCAATCGCCGCCGCCATTGCCAGCAGCGCTTGATTTTTAAGCTCGGTTTCCGCTGCTGCCATGGTTCTGGAAGCCTGTCTGGCCTTGCGCCCGACATCGACCATATATTGCTTTACATCCATCACTATCAAACCTGATTATTGATTAATAACAGCCATTATACCTGAAGGGGTGGCGAGCCATAACCCGTAATAACAGTGGT
>NZ_CAXAHB010000030.1:0-21455 GCF_963968385.1 uncultured Oceanicoccus sp. | reverse complement strand
CGTAAAGAACTGGATATCGCTGAAACCGAAATGCCGGCACTAATGGCGATGCGCGCCAAGTATAGCGCCAGCAAACCCTTGGCTGGCGCCAAAATTCTCGGCTGTATCCATATGACTATCCAGACCGGGGTACTGATTGAAACTTTGGTTGAGCTGGGTGCCGAGGTACGCTGGTCTTCCTGTAATATCTTTTCCACTCAGGATCATGCCGCGGCCGCTATTGCCGCGGCCGGTGTGCCGGTATTTGCTTGGAAAGGTGAAACCGAAGAAGAGTATGACTGGTGCCTTGAACAAACTATTTTAAAAGACGGTCAGCCTTGGGATGCCAATATGGTGCTAGATGACGGCGGTGACTTAACCTTAATGCTGCATGAAAAATACGGCAGCATGTTAGATAGCATCCATGGTATTACCGAAGAAACCACCACCGGTGTTCATCGCCTGCAAGAGATGTTGGATAAAGGGACGCTTAAGGTGCCCGCCATCAATGTTAACGACTCGGTCACCAAATCCAAGAATGATAACAAGTATGGTTGTCGTCACTCTCTAAACGATGCCATCAAGCGCGGCACTGACCATTTGCTGGCAGGTAAAAAGGCGCTGGTTATTGGCTACGGTGATGTGGGTAAAGGTTCGGCCCAGTCATTAAATCAGGAAGGTATGATTGTCCGCGTCACCGAGGTTGATCCTATCTGTGCGATGCAAGCCTGTATGGATGGCTTTGAGGTAGTCTCGCCTTATAACAATGGCATTAACACCGGCAAGGTTGAAGATATCAACACGGCACTATTACAAAATACTGATCTGGTAGTCACTACCACCGGTAACTTCAACGTCTGTGACTCGGCTATTTTGCAGTCACTGAAAAGCGGTGCTGTGGTCTGTAATATCGGTCACTTCGATAACGAAATCGATACCGCCTATATGCGCAAAAACTGGACATGGGAAGAGGTTAAACCTCAGGTGCACAAGGTTTACCGCGATCAAGCGTCGAATGACCATCTGATTTTGTTATCCGAAGGCCGGCTAGTCAATCTAGGGAACGCAACAGGTCATCCGTCACGCATTATGGACGGCTCATTCGCCAACCAAGTGCTAGCACAAATTTATTTATACGAACGCAAGTTTGCCGATCTGAATGCCGATATGAAAGCCAAAGCAATCACGCTGCAAGTGCTGCCGAAAAAATTGGATGAAGAAGTAGCAGCGGATATGGTCAAAGGTTTTGGCGGGGTAATAACCCAGTTAACACCGGAACAAGCCGATTATATTAATGTAGCGGTTGATGGCCCGTATAAAGTTGAGAGCTATAAGTACTAGCATCATCTCCATAAAGGTGGGAAGCTAAATCCCGCCCTATGAGTGTAACAAAAGTTTTAGCAATACAGGTTAACCATTATGAGCGACAACAGGCGCTTTAGTTTTGAATTTTTTCCACCAAAGACCGATCTTGGGCGGGAAAAATTGGCAACTGTCCGTAAAGAGCTAAATCAATTAGGCCCGGATTTTTTCTCGGTCACCTATGGTGCCGGCGGATCGACTCGCGATAACACCAAAGATACGGTGTTAACCATGATCAATGAAGGCATTGCAACAGCGCCGCATTTATCCTTTGGCGTCGATGATCAGGCATCAATATTAGAACTGATCACCGAATATAAAAATGCCGGCGTCAATCGTATTGTGGCGTTGCGTGGTGATATGCCTTCAGGCATGGGTGCGCAGCGTTTAATTTATGCGCGCGAACTGGTTGAGTTTATTCGCCAGCATACTGGTGATCATTTTCATCTGGAAGTCGCCGCCTATCCGGAAATTCACCCAGATGCCAGCAGCTACGATGCTGATATTCAATTTCTAAAACAGAAGTTTGATGCCGGCGCCGATAGCGCTATCACGCAGTATTTTTATCATGCCGATGCTTATTTTTATTTTATCGAGCAATGCCGCAAAGCCGGTATTGATAAACCGATTTACCCGGGCATTATGCCAATCACCAATTACCAGAACCTTGCCCGGTTCTCTAAAAACTGCGGCGCCGATATTCCACGCTGGCTATGCCAAAAGCTGGAAGGCTATGGTGATGATAAAGCGAGTATTGCCGAATTTGGCGCCGAAGTGGTCACTCGATTATGTGAACAACTGTTAGCTAATGGCGCTCCCGGCATTCATTTTTATACTATGAACCAGATTGAACCAAATAAAACGATTTGGAAAAATCTGGGATTATAAACTCCATCATTCCCGCCCTCGCGGGAATGATAATACTGGATTTACTATGCGTATCAGTCGGCTTTTTATAAACACAACATTAAGCCCAAACGCTCTTATTTCCCTTGACGAAAAAGCCAGTCACTATTTAATTAACGTGCTGCGCCTTAAATCCAATGCGCCATTAGTTGTTTTTAATGGCCATGGCAATCAATACAATGCCACCATTGAAACGGTAGAAAAAAAGACGGTTACCATCCGCACCAAAGACTGCGTGGCCGTTAATAACGAGTCCCCTTTATCGATTCATTTAGGTATTGCGCTGTCTAAGGGCGATCGCATGGATTGGATAATACAAAAAGCTACCGAGCTTGGCGTGACAGCCATCACGCCGTTAACCAGCGAACGCAGCGAAGTCAAATTAAAAGGTGCGCGGCTGGAGAAAAAATTACAGCACTGGCAGCAGATTGCCATTAGTGCCTGCGAACAATGTGGTCGCAATCGAGTGCCAGCTATTCATGCTCTAAGCATTGCTGATGATTGGGTAAAAACGGTTAACGCTGAGCGAAAATTGGTGTTACATCACCGCACGGAACAAACAATCGATGCAACACGCCATATTGCCAGCGCGGCGCTGCTTATTGGTCCAGAGGGTGGTTTAAGTGAGCGGGAAATTAACGCAGCTGAGCAGCAAGGTTTTGCAGCGCTGCGATTAGGACCAAGAGTATTAAGAACCGAGACTGCGCCGCTGGCAGCGATTACTTTGCTACAGCATAGTTGGGGTGATATGTAGGCTGACTAATCGCTATTATTATCAACAGCAACCATAGCGTCCCATTAACCGAAAGCTTTATAATCAGTACCGCAACGGTATATTTCGATTAGAACTGCAACAAACTGCAACAACATGAGTCACTTTATGAGCATTCGCCTTGGCGTAGTCATGGATCCGATTGAATCCATCAATATGAACAAAGACACCACGCTAGCCATGTTATGGGCAGCGAGTGATCGGGGTTGGTCAATCAGCTATATGCGCCAGCAGGATCTTTATCAAACCGGTGGCGAGCCGAGAGCAACAACCCGTTCATTGCAAGTGTTTAGGGATACTAACGATTTTTATCAGTTGGGCGAGCTTGAGGATATTAATCTGGGCGAACTCGATGTGATTTTGATGCGCAAAGATCCCCCGTTTGATAATGAGTTTGTCTATAGCACCTATATCCTTGAAGCCGCCGAACGACTGGGCACATTAGTGGTTAATAAACCGCAGAGTCTCAGGGACTGTAATGAAAAGCTATTTGCCACCCAATTCCCGCAGTGCTGCCCACCACTGGTGGTCAGCCGCGACCAGCAGATATTGCGCAGTTTTTATCAACAGCATGGCGATGTTATTTTTAAACCGCTTGATGGCATGGGCGGCTCGTCTATTTTTCGAGTTAAGCCGGATGATCCCAACCTTGGCGTGATTCTCGAAACGCTAACCGCCTATGGCGCTAACACCATTATGGCGCAAAAATATCTGCCGGAAATTATCGACGGCGATAAACGTATTTTACTGATCGATGGTGAGCCGGTGGATTATTGCCTCGCCAGAATTCCCTCCCAAGGCGAGACTCGGGGCAATTTAGCCGCTGGTGGTACTGGCCGCGCCCAGCCACTATCGGATCGGGATCGCTGGATTGCAAACCAGATCGGCCCTATCGCTCGTGAAAAAGGTTTGTTATTTGTCGGCCTTGATGTGATCGGCGATTATCTAACGGAAATCAATGTCACCAGCCCGACCTGTGTGCGAGAGATTGATAATCAGTTTGATACCGATATCGCCTCAACCCTGATGGATGCCATTCAGAAAAAGCTAAATAATAACTAAGTTATCATTTTGACCGTCGTCATTGCCGCCCAGCAAACATGGCGAGCCTCTGATATCAACAGGATAATAAGCCCCATGGCAGCAGCCCATCACTTTGCCAATTTTCCCGATTTCGCGGATATGGAAATTACCCACCATCGCCTCGGCTTGGCTTTTTGTCTGGCACTGGCCATCCATGCCGCGCTTATTTTCGGGGTTGGCTTTACCCGTGAGAAAGCGGCGAAAACGCTGCCAACATTAAATATCACACTGGCACAGCAGCGCAGTCAAACCGCGCCCAAAAAAGCTGATTATTTGGCCCAAAGCCATCAGCAAGGCAGCGGCACTCTGCAACACAAGGCCGTATTGACCACACCTCAGCAAGCAAATTCTCAAGCTATCACTATTCAGGAAGCCCATCAGCGGCCGCGACAGCTTGAAGATATGGCAACGGTGCAGCGCCGTCAGGAAATTGCCAGCTTGGAAGCAAAGCGGGATATTCAACGTCAGGCCTATGCCAAACGGCCTCGAGTTCGCAGACTGACGTCAATGGCAACCGCGCAAGCCGACGACGCTCTATACCTGCATAACTGGCGTAGCAAAGTTGAGACCATTGGCAATCAACATTACCCCAGCAAAGCAAAACAGCAGCAAGTCTTTGGCAAATTGCGAATGCTGGTGTCGTTGTTGCCTAATGGCGATGTTTATCAAGTGAAAATTTTGCAGTCCTCCGGCCATAAAATGCTTGATCAGGCGGCACTGGAAATTGTGCAGCTGGCCGCACCCTACGATCCCTTTCCCAAAGCCATGCAAGGCAAGGTCGATGTGTTAGAAATTATCCGAACCTGGCACTTCCACAACAATAAATTTTTCTATAGCCGTTAAATAATTAATCGTAATCCATCAACGTCAATTTCTGCTTTGCCGACATCAAAAAAGATTAAATTTTCGTTTTTTATAACCGATAAACCTTGTCTTCGAGCCGCTTCATCTCAATAATGAACACATGGACAATATAACCAGCCTTAAAGACCATTTCTTAATTGCCATGCCCACCATTACTGATGGCATTTTTGCTCATAGCATTACCTATATCTGCGAGCATAATCAACATGGCGCTATGGGTTTGGTGATAAACCATCCACTGGATTTAAGTCTCGATCAAATTTTTGATCATCTTGACATCGATGATATTCAAACGTCTCATCACGATAAGATTCTTGCCGGCGGCCCGATGCATATGGATCGCGGATTTGTATTACACCGCACCACCGATGCTAATTGGGAATCTACTCTCTGTGTATCCGACCATATTGCCTTAACCACCTCACAAGATATTCTTACCGCTATCGCTCATAACGAAGGCCCCAGTGATAGTATTGTGGCTTTGGGTTACGCTAGCTGGTCGGAGGGGCAACTCGAAAGCGAACTGGCAGACAACGCCTGGCTAACCGCACCGGCTGATAGCCAGATTATTTTCAATACCCCTATCGAGCAACGCGCCAAAGCTGCGGCAGCCAAAATAGGTATTGATTTAGCCCTGATTTCACCCACCGCTGGGCGCGCATAACGAATGGCTACAACGTCAACCGCCAAAGCAAAAACCATTCTCTGTTTTGATTACGGCAGCAAAAGTATTGGCGTCGCTGTGGGGCAATCCATTACCCAAACCGCCAACCCTATTGCCGATTTGACGGCCAAAGATGGCATTCCTAACTGGGACGATATCAACCAGCTGATCCAAGAATGGCAGCCTGATTTATTGCTGGTGGGCTTGCCGTTAAATATGGATGGCAGTCCATCGGAGATGGCGGTACGGGCGAAGAAATTTGCTAACCGTTTGCATGGCCGCTTTGGATTGCCCTTTGCCATGGCCGATGAACGTCTAAGCAGTTTTGAAGCAAAAGGCGAAATCCTTCAACAGACCGGATCGCGAGATTTTAAAAACCATCATGTAGATAGTTTAGCGGCGGTGTTTATTTTACAAAGCTGGCTTGCTGAAAATAACTAACTGTAGTTATACCTCTAAGCGGAAATCCCCACTCAGTGGTTATCGATTACAAATTTTTCGGAAACCGAGCTTTCTCACGAGCGACTTCGGCACTGATTAAACCTTGCTCCACTAGGGCTGTTAAAGATTGATCCAGCGTCTGCATACCTACCGCGCCACCGGTCTGCATAGCTGAATACATTTGTGCCACTTTATCCTCACGAATTAAATTACCAATCGCTGAAGTGCCGATCATAATTTCATGGGCGGCGACACGGCCACCGCCGGTTTTTTTTAATAAGGTTTGCGCAATAACGGCCTGCAGTGATTCTGACAACATCGAACGCACCATGGATTTTTCTGCCGCAGGAAAGACATCAATCAGTCGATCAATAGTTTTTGCCGCTGAAGTAGTGTGCAAGGTAGCAAATACTAAGTGACCGGTTTCGGCTGCGGTCATTGCCAGACGCATGGTTTCCAAATCACGCAGTTCGCCTACCAGAATAATATCGGGATCCTCACGCAGTGCCGACCGCAGTGCGGCATGAAAGCTATGAGTATCGCGGTGCACCTCACGCTGATTGATCAAACAGTGTTTAGATTGATGAACAAATTCGATCGGGTCTTCAATGGTCAGAATATGCTGATATTTACTGTCGTTGATCGCATCGATCATCGCTGCCAATGACGTGGATTTGCCGCAACCTGTTGGCCCCGTGACCAACACCAAACCCCGTGGCGCCATACAAATATCATGGAACACCTGCCCCATGCCCAGCGCTTCCATCGTCACTACTTGAGAGGGAATGGTACGAAACACCGCACCGGCACCACGGCTGTGGTTAAAGGCATTAGCCCGAAAACGAGCAACGCCGGATACTTCAAAGGAGAAATCGGTTTCAAGCAACGTTTCAAACTCGCTGCGCTGACTGTCATTCATCATGCCATGGATTAATTGATGCACCTGTTTATGCGCCATAGGTGGCATTTTAAGTCGCCGCATATCGCCATCGACGCGAATCATGGGTGGCAAGCCCGCAGAAAGGTGTAAGTCGGAAGCGCCCTGTCTGGCGCTAAATGCTAACAGTTCGGTAATATCCATATTCATCCCTGCTTTTATCATCCTGATAAGAAACTGGCCGAAGACGCTTCGGCACCACGCAATATTGAAATGACGCCTTTATTGCTAAGTCAGGCGCTGAGTCGCTATCATTACTGGCGGAGCAGTGATAGTCAAACCATGCAAACCCGCACCCGTCATTAACGACTCAACAATCAACAGAAAAGCCAAACCATGTCGCCAACCATTGCATTAAATATAGTCAAGCTTCGGCAACGTATCGCAGCCGCTGAAAAAACATATCAGCGCCAGCCCGGCTCGGTACAATTAATGGCCGTCAGCAAAACCCGCTCTGCCGCCATGGTTCGCGCTGTTGCCGCCGCAGGGCTAACGGATATGGGTGAAAATTATTTGCAAGAAGCGCTGGATAAGCAGCGGGAACTGACTGATCTCAAGCTAAACTGGCACTTTATTGGCCCTATTCAATCGAATAAGACCCGATCTATCGCTGAGCATTTTGATTGGGTTCACAGTGTCGACCGAGTTAAAATTGCCCAGCGCCTGAGTGACCAACGCCCCGAGGGCATGGCGCCGCTTAATATTTGCCTACAGGTAAATATCAGTGGCGAAGAGACAAAATCCGGGCTGGCACTGGAAGCGTTGGGCGATATAGCAGACCAACTGACAGACCTACCCAACCTCAGCCTGCGCGGGCTGATGGCAATCCCGCAAGCGACCGAGTCGTTCGATCAGCAACGACACGCCTTTGCCCAGCTCGCCGGCGCCCTGCAGCAGTTACAGCATAAACATCCGAGCATGACGACGTTATCAATGGGGATGTCTAACGATATCGATGCGGCCATCGCCGAAGGGGCAACCATCGTTCGTATTGGCACCGGTATTTTTGGCCCGCGCCAATGACTTCGCAGACTGCTATACTGGCGCAATAAAATAAAAGTAAACCAATCATCTGAACTTACTAGGGATACTACCTTGTCAGACCCCAAAATTGCATTTATCGGCGCAGGCAATATGGCCTCAAGCATTATCGGCGGCCTTACCGCCAAAGGTTTTGATGCCCAATCGATGACTGCCAGCGACCCCTACCCCGAGTCTCTGGTCAATCTGGCGAAAATTGCCCCAGTCAATATCACCCATGATAACCATCAGGCGGTCGCCAATGCCGATGTGGTAGTGCTGGCGGTTAAGCCGCAAATGATGAAAACGGTGCTTGAAGACTTGGCCAGCAGTGTCCAGCAAAGCAAGCCGTTAATGATTTCCATCGCTGCCGGCATCGAAACTAACAGTCTGGACAAATGGCTGGGGGGCGATATGCCAATTGTACGCTGTATGCCTAACACCCCCGCTTTGGTACAAAGTGGAGCCACTGCTCTGTTTGCCAATAGCAAAGTCAACGGTGAGCAAAAAGAGCTGGCGGACCAGATCCTTCGCGCTGTTGGTATTGCCCTATGGGTTGAGCAAGAAAGTGCATTGGATGCCGTTACTGCCGTTTCCGGTAGTGGACCGGCGTATTTCTTTTTAGTGATGGAAGCCATGCAAACCGCTGGCGAACAGTTAGGCTTAAGCGCCGATGTCGCCAAGCAACTGACTTTGCAAACGGCATTGGGCGCAGCGCAAATGGCTATCGCCAGCGATGTTGGAACCGACGAACTGCGGCGCCGGGTAACGTCACCGGGCGGGACTACCGCCGAAGCAATTAAAGTGTTTGAAGATGCAGGTCTGCGAGATACGTTTAACAAAGCCTTAATTGCCTGCCGTGATCGCTCAGAAGAGCTGGCAAAAATTATCGATAGCGAAGATTAAGCTCACGCTATCAATTAACGACTTTATTGACAGGAATTTTTTATGGGCGCGCTGCAAGACATAGGCATCTTATTAGTCCAAACATTTTTTCATCTCTTGATACTGGCTGTATTGCTGCGTCTGTTATTACAAATGGCCAAAGGCGATTTTTATAACCCCATCTCGCAGTTTTTAGTCAAAGCTACCCAGCCGATGCTAGCGCCAGTAAGACGGTTTGTGCCCAGTGTTGGCAGCATTGATACTGCCAGTATTATCGTGGTTTTACTGTTGCAAATAACCGCGACGATTTTGCTGGTAAGCATTCGAGGCTATCCTATTCCAGACGCTATAGCTTTGTTGATTTGGGCAGCATTGGGCACAGTAAGCATGGTGATTAATATTTATTTTATAGCTATTCTGGCTGCTATTATTTTAAGTTGGATAGCGCCTGGCAGCTACAACCCAACGGTCATATTATTGCACCAACTAACTGCGCCGGTAATGAAACCTTTTCGCAATATACTGCCGGCAATGGGCGGCTTAGACTTGTCGCCTATTTTTGTTTTTATCACGATTAATATACTACAAATTATTCTCTCTCATTTGGCCGCCGCTACCGGCTTACCGGTTGCTTATGTCATTGGGATTTAACCAGACCCATCAATACTCATTGGATCAAAACATGTCAGAGCAATCTGTCAAAACGACACAAAATAATTCCGTTGGCATAGTGTCGCCCAAAACCCAACACTTCGATCAGCCATTGACATTGGCCAGCGGTAGAGTGCTGCCACAATATGACATCGTGTATGAAACCTACGGCGAGTTAAATGCGGATAAATCCAATGCCATTTTAATTTGTCATGCCTTGTCAGGTCATCACCATGCGGCAGGGTTTTATCAGGGTGATAAAAAACCGGGCTGGTGGGATCACTATATTGGCCCGGGCAAACCTATCGACAGCCGTCAGTTTTATATTGTCAGCATTAATAATCTCGGCGGTTGCCATGGCTCAACCGGCCCTACTTCGATTAATCCTGATACCGGCAAAGCTTGGCAAAGTGATTTCCCACATATGCGTTGTCGCGATTGGGTTAATAGCCAGCGCGAGCTAATGAAGCTGTTAGGTATTACTCAATGGGCTGCGATTATTGGCGGCAGTCTGGGTGGCATGCAAGCTATGCGCTGGGCATTGGAATACCCCGACGAATTACGCCACTGTATTGTTATTGCCTCGGCGACCAAACTAACCGCGCAAAATATTGCTTTTAATGAAGTCGCCAGACAAGCCATTAGTTCAGACCCAGACTTTCATAATGGCTTTTATCTAGACCATAACACTAGCCCAAAAAATGGCTTGCGGTTAGCCAGAATGGTGGGGCATATCACCTATTTATCAGAAGATGGTATGGGGCAAAAATTTGGCCGCGAACTAAAAGCCGGCTCTTTTATGCTGGGCGCTGATGATGATATCGAATTTGAGGTAGAAAGTTATTTACGCTATCAGGGGGATATGTTTTCCGAAGCATTCGATGCCAACACTTATATTTTAATGACCAAGGCCTTAGATTATTTTGATTTGGCCAGAGAATATGGTGACGATACGGTTGCCGCCTTTAGTCAGGCCAAATGCTCGTTTTTTGTGGTGTCCTTTACCTCGGACTGGCGCTTTTCTCCGCAACGTTCAAGAGAGATTGTTGATGCGTTAGTGGCCGCCAAAAAACCGGTAAGCTATGCGGAAATTGAAGCCGATTTTGGCCATGATGCTTTTCTAATTCCTAATGAGCGTTATGAAAATGTTTTTCATGCCTATATGCAACGTGTTGCGGAGAGCTGCTAATCATGCGTTTTGATTTACAAGTTATTCCCCACTGGATAAAACCGGGCAGCCGAGTGCTGGATCTTGGCTGCGGTGATGGCGAGTTATTAAAAAAACTCGAAACTGACAAACAAATCCAGGGCGTCGGCATCGAAATTGGTAGCGACCAAATTACTGCCTGTATTGCCAAAGGATTAAATATTGTCGAGCAGGATCTCAATAAAGGCCTAAGCAATTTTCAGGATGATAGTTTTGATATTGTGGTTATGGCTCATGCACTGCAAACATTGCATGACCCGCATGTGGTTATCGATGAAATGCTGCGGGTAGGTAAAGAATGTATCGTCACCTTTCCTAATTTCGCACACTGGTCTTGTCGTTTTCATCTTGGCGGCAAAGGCAGAATGCCGGTTTCCAAGTTTATGCCTTATCACTGGTATGACACACCGAATATTCACTTTTGTACGGTAAAAGATTTTGAAGCGCTTTGTGCCGACAATAATATTAAAGTGCTAGCCTCTACCGTGGTTAGCCATGACAGCAGCGAAAGTTTTTTAGGCCATTTATTACCCAACCTTTTTGGTGTAACCGCGGTTTATCATATCAGTCGTTAACAGGTATAGTTTATGTTTAGGTATGGTTTTTTATTGATTGGTTTACTGTCCAGCTGTTTCAGCATGGCACAAACAGAGACCAGCAAAGTTTTTGGCGATTATGAAGTACATTATAGCGTGCTGAATTCCACATTTATCAGCCCGAAGGTCGCACAGGTTTACGGCATAGTTCGCGGCAAGGATCGTGCATTGATTAATATTGCTGTTAGAAAACGTTTAGCACGCGGCGAGACCAGCGCTAAAAAATCGATCGTCAGGGGTAGCAGTTCTGATTTGATTCATACGGCACCGTTAGATTTTCAGGAAATCGTCGAACAGGGTGCTATTTATTATATTGCCGAGCTACGTTTTAATAATAAAGAACTGCGCACCTTTACCATTAGCATTCAGCCTGACGCCAATATTGCGCCCTACACATTAAAATTTAATAAAATCTTATACTTTAACTAAACGCTTTATGAAGAAAATCGTTCTCGCCAGTAGTAACGCCGGCAAGCTAAAAGAATTCCAACAGTTATTAAACCGCAGTGGCTTTGAGGTATTACCTCAATCGGTTTTTGATGTGCCTGATGCCATTGAAGACGGCCTTAGCTTTGTTGAAAATGCGCTTATCAAAGCACGGCATGCTTCAACACTCACCGGCCTACCCGCTATTGCCGATGATTCCGGCCTTGAAGTTGATGCGTTAGATGGCCGACCAGGAATTTACTCGGCTCGCTTCGCTGGAGAGCATGCTAGGGACTCAGACAATAATAACAAACTGTTAGCCGAGCTTGAAGATATTCAATCCGCCGAGCGCACGGCCCGTTTTCAATGCCTATTAGTGTTTATTCGCCATCCAAATGATCCAACTCCCATTATTTGTCAGGGGACTTGGGAAGGTCGTATTTTATTTGAGCCTCAAGGTAATAATGGCTTTGGCTATGATCCTCTGTTTTGGATTACCGAACAGGGCTGTAGTTCTGCTGAGCTGGACCCAGCACTAAAAAATCGTATTAGTCATCGCGGCAAAGCGATGCAGTTATTGCTAGAAAGAATTTAGGATTTTTGTGTTAGCCTGTTAGCTTTTTCTTCACATAAGCCGCCTGGCCTATGCTCTATTTCAGGCATCAAGATCGGGAATCAACTGGGCTTTAATCCGCTCTATATTTTGCTTAAGTTGCAATTTCTGGCGCTTGAGTCGCTGCAACTGTAACTGATCGACATAGGGAAATTCGGCTAACCGCGCAATCTCTGTATCGAGCATACGATGTTCGGTCTGCAAAACGAGCAGCTGGGTACCTAACGATGGGATATCTGAATTTTCCATCCACAAAAAGTAGCTTGTTAACGGCGATAACACAACTTTTGCTAGCGCTTAATTATCGGCTTATCGATGGCAACGCAGGCCGTTAAAACCTAAAGCTGATTATCGACAAATTGTTTAATCGTTTGCTGGCCAACGGTATCAATGGAAGTAAACTCCAGACCGCAAAGTATGCCGTCCGCGCGCTGATCTACTTTAACCACCCTGGCATAGATATCAGTGGTGTCAGTACCTAATAATTGTAGCGATACTGCCATTTTAATTTCAGACAATGGCTCCAGTGCTATGGGGCACCGCATTAATAAACCGTTATAACCCAGATCAAGCACTTCACCCTGAAACGCCTGACTATCGACCTGCTTGCCCACTAAACGATAGCAATAGCAGGACATATTGACGGCCACACGAGGACTTTTACGTACCTCTCGACGCGGGACGGTCATGGCGCGAGGTCCGGTAGTACCCATCAAATCATAGAGGCACATGGTTTGTTTCTTGCCTTTGACCATTACGTTATTTGGCTCACCGACTTGCACAAATGACTTAGCCAATTGGTAGGTGTTTTCGCTAAGCAAAATTTGGCCGCGCAAACTTTGCGCCTCTATTCGTGAGGTAATATTGACGGCATCACCCACCACGGTGTACTCGCGGTGATAATCCGAGCCCAGCGCCCCGACCATTACTTTGCCACTGTTTATACCGATACCCATATACATTTCTGGCAGATCCAATTCGAAATTCTGTTGATTAAATTCAGACATCGCCCGCTGCATCGCTACCGCACAGCTAATTGCACGCTCGACATCATCGGCAGCGGCCTGTGGTACACCGAACAATACCATCATGGAATCGCCCATTAATTTATCGATGGTGCCACCATACTGCGTAATCACTTCGCTCATATGGGAAAAATAACGGTTAAGTAATTCCATGACTGTCATGGCGGAGAAAGTTTCAGCCAAGGCAGTAAAGCCGCGGATATCGGCTAACAGAATAGTGACATCGCGATACTCAGGAGCGCTGTCGTTAATCTCGTTGGCCAAAAGCAATTGTTGGATTTTGCCTAACAGCCCTTCTCTGGCGACGTCAGCTTCAAACTGTGGCGGTATAGATGATTGCACCTCGGCGCAGATGCTTTCAGCTAGCTGTTTGTAATTATTATTTTTAAGCATGAAATTATTGTTTTTTTTGCTTTATTAGAATCGGTTTAATGCAAACAACACTTAGAAAAAATCTCGCCGCTACCACAGAAGCAAAGCTCATCACGGGCAACAGGTTCCAGCGCAAGAAATAACTGCTCGGTATCAACATCCCACACGCCTTGAGCCCAGACACTGGCTACGGAGGCATAGGTAGCCAGCACTTGCTGGAATAAATCATAGGCTTCCGGCAAATGTTCGTCGGTTAGTTCCATGCCCTGCTCAAAGCTGAGTTGCTGGGCATCGATAATATCGGCAAAAGTAGCCGCTAAACATAGCGTAGTATCGACATTCTCGCAGACACTGTGATCATTCAAATCATCAATCGCAATTAGCCACAGATCTTCCAAATACTGATGCCCTAGCAATAGGCCTTCGCACCACTGGGAAAGTTCTTGCTGCCAACGTTCGCAATAGCGGGCACTAAAAGGCAAAAAGCGACGCTGTCTTGCCATCTCGGCAATATGTTCGGAGAGTGCCACCACCTGCCGATAGAAACTGCGGGCGTCCTGCTCATTGTCAAACTGCGGCTCATCATTTAGCCAAATCAGGTCAAACCATTCAGCGGGGCGAATAGTTTCCGGTGAGCAGGCCAAGGCAAACAACAGCCCCTGTAATTGAGCATAGCTGAGCACAGCATCATTGCGTTGCAATTGTGTCAAACGCTGACGCAGAGAGTGCTCTTGTTGCTTGTCGAAGTGAGTTAATTCCACGGCGCTCCGAATTGCGCGCCATCGGCGCGCTCTTAGTATTTTAGGGTTGCCCGTTTGTGCATACTACTGTGCAGCAAGCTCAAAAGCTATCGAATCACTGCCGATTAATCAGCTCCGGGTTCGCCGCCAGAACATTTTCTACCGTATCGACAATGGCCTGAGTCTGGCGATCGACTTCAAAATTAATTTTATCGCCGATCGCTTTTGCGCCATGCGTTGTCACCCGCAGGGTTTCCGGAATATAGCAAACGGTCAGCGTGTGCTCTTCCCTATTGACTGATGCCACCGTTAGACTACAACCATTTAAACTTACAAAGCCTTTGGCAAAAATATATTTCATTTGCTCGGCGGGTACTTGGTAAGTAATAAACTTATTATTCTCTGGCTGCTCGATAGCCATAACCTCGACAGTGCTGTCGACATGGCCTGACACAATATGCCCACCAATTTCCACACCCTGTTTGGCAGATCTTTCGATATTGACGATATCACCGGTATCGAGTTCACCCAAGGTGGTGAGTGACAGGGTTTGCTGCATAATATCAAAATAAACCTTGGCTTGATCAATAGCCGTAACCGTTAAGCAAACGCCATCCACGGCCACGCTGGCGCCAATCACCAAATCGTCTAATAAAGCCTCTGGCAGCTCGATAGTGATGCTCTGTAGGCCGGGCTTACGTTCAACCGCCAACAGCGGGAACGAGCCTTGCACAATACCTGTAAACATATATTTTTCCGGTTGTATTCATTGTCCGAACAAACCATACGTTGTGTACTATGTTCTCAAACAATAAAAATATTTTACACTTCGGCCAAATTGCCCTTTTCTTCCAACCAACTTTTACGATCTGAGGAACGCTTTTTCGCCAATAGCATATCCATCAGTTGATTCGTTTCGTCGCCGGACTCAATGGTTAACCGCACTAGCCGGCGCGTATCACCACTCATAACGGTTTCACGCAATTGCATGGGGTTCATCTCACCCAAACCTTTAAACCGCTGCACCCCGATCTTGCCGGTTTTCTTTTCAGCCTCAATGCGGTCAAGTATGCCCTGTTTTTCACCTTCATCTAAAGCGTAAAACACTTCTTTGCCAACATCGATACGATACAGCGGCGGCATAGCAATAAAGACATGCCCCGCCTGAACCAAGGGACGAAAGTGGCGCACAAACAGCGCGCAAATTAATGTCGCAATATGCAAACCATCGGAATCAGCGTCGGCAAGAATGCAGATTTTATGATAGCGCAAACCGGAAAGATCATCTGAAGCAGGATCAACACCGATAGCGACAGCGATATTATGCACTTCTTCCGAGGCTAAAATTTCCTGTGAGTCGACTTCCCAGGTATTAAGAATTTTGCCTCGCAACGGCAAAATAGCCTGATATTCACGATCGCGACCCTGCTTGGCAGAGCCCCCCGCGGAATCACCCTCGACCAAAAACAGCTCGCCCCGCTCGGCATCATCGCCGGAACAATCCGCTAGCTTGCCCGGTAGCGCAGGGCCAGAAGTGATTTTTTTACGGGCCACTTTTTTCGATTTTTTCATTCGCGACTGTGCATTATTAATACACATATCGGCGAGTTTTTCTGCATCTTCGGTATGCTGGTTAAGCCATAGGCTAAAAGAATCTTTGGCTACACCGGAAACAAAGGCTGCGGCCTCACGGGAACTTAACCGCTCTTTGGTTTGACCGGAAAACTGCGGGTCTTCCAGTTTTGATGACAACACAAAGCAACATTTATCCCAAATATCATCGGGGGTCAGTTTAAGGCCTCTGGGTAATAAATTACGGAACTCACAAAACTCCCGCATCGCTTCTAATAAGCCCGTGCGCAACCCATTAACGTGAGTGCCGCCCTGTGCCGTTGGAATCAGATTGACGTAAGACTCTGTGGTTAGCTCGCCACCTTCAGGCAACCACTGCACCGCCCAGTCGGCACCTTCGTTACTACCGGCAAAGCTGCCGATAAAAGGTTCTGCGGGTAGCGTCTCCCAACCCTTGGTGCTGGCAAGCATATAGTCTTGCAAGCCGTCCTCATAAAACCACTCGTCTTTTTCACCGCTGGCCTCGTCTTTAAAGGTGACTTTAAGTCCGGGACATAATACCGCTTTGGCGCGAAGCACATGACGCATACGGGAAAGAGAAAATTTGGCAGAATCGAAGTAACCGGCATCGGGTAAAAAGCGAATACGGGTACCGGTATTTCGCTTGCCGCAGGTATCAATCACGTTTAGATCTTTAGATTTTTCACCGTCTTTAAATTCCATTTCATAAACTTCACCATTGCGGCGGATATTGACCTCTAACAGTTTGGATAAGGCGTTAACAACTGACACCCCCACCCCGTGCAAACCACCGGAAAATTGGTAGTTGTCACTGTTAAATTTACCGCCGGAATGCAACGTGGTAAGAATCACTTCAACACCGGGTTTTTTCTGCTCAGGGTGCATATCCACCGGCATACCACGGCCATCATCGGTACAGCTTAATGAGCCGTCTTTATGGATCACCACATCAATCTGTTTTGCATAGCCGGCCAGCGCCTCATCAACACTGTTATCAATTACCTCCTGCGCAAGGTGGTTCGGTCGACTGGTTTCGGTGTACATGCCGGGGCGTTTACGCACCGGGTCAAGGCCGGTTAAGACCTCAATGGATTCAGCATTATAATTAGACATTCAGTATGGTTAGGCTCTCAGCTTTTACATTATTTTGGATTAAACTAATTCTAGAAAGTTAAACGCTTCAGGTAAATGACTTTCAAAATTTTGGAAGCCATGATCACCCCCTTCTTCAACCACTTGCGGGCAGCCCTGATAGTAACTAACTGCCTTGCGGTAATCGAGGGTTTCATCACCGGTTTGTAATAAAACTTTGATTTGCTCGGGTTTGGACAGGGTCTGCACCTCTAAGCGATGCAAGGCTTCAATATCGCTATGAGTTAACACAAATGTTTCGTTGGTATAGGGGTTTGTATTCTCGCCTAATACGGCGCTTATCTCATAGGGTTTTACCGCCGGATTAATCACCAGCGCCTTTAAGCCGTATGCTTCGGCCAGAACAGTGGCCATAAAGCCACCTAGTGAACTACCGATTAGCGCAATTTGTCTCGCTGAATTTTCCGCCCTTGCGGTCTCAACCATGGCTCGCAACTGCTGATAAGCCGGCATCGGGTAGTTGGAGAGCTGGGGGATGAATAATTGTATGGGCAGCTGTAGGCGTTCAATATACTGCCGCGTCTGCTGTGCTTTTATAGACTGTGGCGAGCTGAGAAAGCCGTGGATATAGATAAGTAGCGGATGCATTGAAGCAAACAGCCCCTGACAACGTAAAGCTGAAAGCATACCTGTAGTTAGCGGAGCTGGCTATTTGAAAATGGAGTTTTTATCGCCAAAAACCACAAAAACTCAGTACCCGCTGGAACGTTCGTAATCGATATCGAACTCAACCTCGGTGACACGAGCAATGCCGGTATCAATCACGCCATCAGCATGCAGTGACAACCAGCGATAGCCCGGGTTTAAACGCGCTAATTTAAAGTCGGGGCTGTTGGCCGCAAACTGGATACAAGTGGAGGGCGTGGCCATCAATTTCACACCGTTGCGCTGTTGCTCGATTTCCTGATGGACATGCCCCCAAAGGAGACCTCGCACCGATGAAAACTGATCAATTAGCGTAAAAAAAGCGTCGGCATTGCTGATTATCTGACTATCTAACCAATCACAGCCGATAGCAATCGGATGATGATGCAGACATAGCAAGCTATGCTCGGCAACGGTGGTTTCCAGACATTGCTGTAAAAACTGTAATTCTTTATCGCTTAAACAGCCGCCTACCTCGCCCGGAATGGTGGAATTGAGCATCACAATCTGCCAGTTGCCTATTTCAATACGTCGACTTAGGGATTGGTCGCCCTTAAAGCTTTGCTGCATAACCGACAAAGCATCGTGGTTACCCGGCAACCATAAGGTATGCGGCGCCAAGTGTTCGGTCATTTGCTGAAAGCGCTGATAGGAGGCCGGAGAACCGCCATTAGAAATATCGCCGGTAGCCAATAATAACTCAGCGGATCGCTGCTCCGTATTAAGCAATTCGACAACATGGGCCAGACTTTGGTCGGTATCCATACCCAATAGCGGCTCACCCAGCTGAGCCCCAAGATGAGTGTCGGTAAGCTGGATTAATTCGATAGGCTGTGTTGTATTGTTACGCTCGATCCGCAAGTTGTGCCCCTGATCATGCTGTTGTAGTCGCTGAGAATAACCAACCCGAGGCAGATTATTAAGAACGCTCTATTTAACGATTGAACAGCGACAAAATCCAGTAACTATTGCCAATGATAAGCAATAATCACCGTATTGACTGGATTCATCATCACTTTAGCCAAAAAATGGCAAAAAACGGCTCATAAGGTCTGGAAACACAACTGACTACCATCCAAGGCATGACCATATTGTAGGCAGTGACTCAACCATTCACCGAGAAATAGATTGAGTTGTGCCTTTTCGTCGCGCTGAAACATATTTTTATTGGGGTATTCATAGCTGGCATAAAGTGCCCGCCGGGCATCGAAAGACACCACCTCTGCCATTTGGGCATCGTGATAAACCCGCAGCGAAAAGCGTGGCGCCGTATCCCAAGGCTGCATTTTTTGCTCTGAGGGTAATTGGCTAATATCGACCATGGTAGTGTATTTGCAACGCTCGGTGATATCGATACGGATTTGCGCCAACTGGCCACCACTCAGCTCAACCCCAAACAGGCGCTGGTCAATTGTGGCCATATCCGGCAATAGTTGCATAATGCGCGCATAATTCGCCTCGCACTGTGCCATTTGTCCCGCCAAATCGACGGTATACTGCTTTTTAATCATATCGCGTTTTTAGTATCAATCAGAATTAACAGCAAATATCACCATAGCCTTTATATAAAGTCTAACAATTTTATACAAAGGCGGCTTTAACAAAACTTGCTCTGCTAAATTAACAAAAAATTATCGATTATTCATCCGGCAAAGTAGGGCTTTGGCAAGCGGTTTGTTACACTTGGCACTTGAAAGCGCACTATACATAGCCATCTACAGTAGAAAGCGCAATGCCATTTAAGGATTAAATTGATGAAATATTTTATACGCTCTCTATCACTGGCGGCTGCGCTGGTTGCAAGTGGTTCTTTAACGCAGGCCGATACATTGGCTAACGTTTATGAGCAATCACTAAAAAACGACCCCAAGTTAAAAGGCGCTGAAGCGACTTACCGAGCCAATATTGAAACCGAAAAATTGTCTTTTTCACGTTTGTTGCCGCAGATTACTGCCTCGGGTGAGTACCGTGAAAACAACAAAACCGATGTACGTAACCAATCGGCCACCTCACCAAATACCAATGATGATATCGAATCAGATAGCACTACGTTAAGCCTGAGCCTTAATCAAACACTGTTTGATTTATCCACTTGGTTTAGTTTTCGACAGGGCAAAGAGCTTACCAAACAGGCAGCAGCACAATTAGCCGCTGATCAACAGGGCAGCATTATACGCGTTGCTGAAACTTACTTTAATGTATTGAGAGCTCTCGACAACCTTGAAGCATCAAGAGCGGAAGAACGAGCAACTCAGCGCCAGCTGGAGCAAACGCAACAACGATTCGATGTTGGCCTTATCGCTATTACCGATGTTCATGAAGCCCGCGCTGTTTATGACTCAACCGTTGTCACTCGGTTAACCGATGAAGGCAATCTGGCCACTTCATACGAATCACTGACCGCATTAACCGGTCAAAGCCATAAAAATTTATGGCTACTTAGCAAGGACTATCCGGTTATTGACCCCGATCCAATATCCCGAGATGCGTGGGTGCAGTTTTCATTAAAAAATAATAACGCATTAAAAGCCGCTATCTTCGGTATGGAAGCGGCCAAACAAAACGCAGCGTCCAAAAAAATGGGCCACGCCCCGAAATTAACAGGCAATATCACCTACAACGACTTTGAAGAAAAGGGCGACAAAATAAGCAACATTGAGCCAAGTGATAGCTCATTTGAAACACAGTCCGACGGTTATAGTTGGAGGGTTACATTATCTGTTCCGCTGTATTCCGGTGGCGGCATCAGCGCCCAACGCCGTCAAGCTTATGAACAATACAATGTTGCCTTGCAAAAAAAAATAGACACCCAGCGCTCCGTTATTCGTAGCGCCCGCGCCTCCCATATTACGGTAGTCAATGATGTTCAGCGAGTTAAAGCGCGACAACAAGCGATTGTGTCTACCCATAGCGCTTTAGATGCAACCGAAGCCGGGTACAAAGTGGGAACACGTAATATTGTTGATGTATTGCAAGCGCAACGTTCTTTATATGCGGCTATGCGTAACTATTCTAATTCACGTTATGACTATGTTATCAACAGGCTAAAACTAAAACAGGCGGCGGGCACATTAACGCCACAAGATATTTATGATATTAATCGTTGGATGGTTGAACCGGATGCGCCCACGGCGAATCAGTATCAAGGGGATTTGTCGCTGTAATAACTTTGCACGACCGCTGATAACCGATCTAAAGCACCACGATTCTCTGCAATCACCGCCTTGGCATTAGCGCCCATTTCAAGCCGCAACGTTTCCGACTGTGCCAATACAATCATTTTTTTGGCTAACGATGCTGCATCATTCGCAACCAATAAGGCAGAACGCTGCTGTAATAATCGACTGGCCTCAGCAAAATTAAAATCACTATTGCCGGTTAGTAAAGGCAATGACCAAGCTGCTGGCTCCAACATATTATGACCGCCAGAATTGATTAGGCTGCCACCAACAAAGGCTATATCCGCACAACCATAGAGTAATAACAACTCGCCCATGGTATCACCGACTAACACTTGCGTTG
>NZ_CAXAHB010000029.1:0-21491 GCF_963968385.1 uncultured Oceanicoccus sp. | reverse complement strand
AAGAAGAAAAAGGCTGTAGCTAAGAAAAAGGCCGCGCCGAAGAAGAAAAAGGTTGTAGCTAAGAAAAAGGCTGCACCGAAGAAGAAAAGGGTTGTAGCCAAGAAAAAGCCAGCTAAGCGCAAAGCGAAGAAAAAGTAATCGCGAGTCATAGAACTTAGTTAGCTTTGTTCAATCCTGAAAAACCGCCAATGTTAGCCGTTGGCGGTTTTTTTATGTTCGAAAGTTAGCCAAGATCGAGTAGATCTTGATAACAATTGATATTAGTGAATAAACGCTCTGAACCTGAAAACGGCACGACAGTACTCAGCTGTGTGCGCTACCAACCTTTCATCGAGCGATCTCCAGTTGCTAGATATTGGCTGATCGAAGGCAATAAGCGGGTTTTTAGCAGTACCGGTAGATAATGTGGGCGGCCTTGGCACTCGGGGTAGGCAATATCAGTAGATTAATCAATCAGTGCTGTCAGTAGTTGCTCCACTAGATTTTCCGGTAATAGCGGTGTGTCACAAGGGCATATCATCAGATAGTCATGCTGTACCAGCGGCAATGCGGCATAAATCCCTGCCAATGGGCCTTGAAAGCCTCCTGGCGTGTCGCTGTAAACCGGATAGCCAAAATCTTGATAGCGAGCAATATGTTGATTGCAGTTGATAAGCATTTGGTCAGTCTGTGGTGCTAACCGTGAAATAACATGTTGGATTAGCGCGGTACCTTGCCATTCAAGCAGACCCTTGTCATCATAATCAAACCGACGGCTTTGGCCTCCGGCTAAAATTACTGCGCTGATGCTGGCTTTCACTGGGTTTATGATCCTTTTTAACAACGGGTAGACAGTGGTTATACTCACTGCTTTACTTGCAGACAGCGTCTTAATGGAAAAAGGTAAAAGAAAAACACTAATGTCGGTTAGTTCTGCTTCTAGCGTCGGTTTACTTGCCCCCAACGGTTTATTTGAAAGAACTTGGCCCACATTTCGGGCTCGATCAGGTCAGCAGCAGATGGCGGTGTTGGTCGAGCAGGCTATTGCTGCAAAAAATAATCTTGTGGTAGAGGCGGCTTCAGGTTCGGGTAAGACAGTTGCCTATCTCACTCCGATTATCGCCAAGGGCCAGAAAGCGATTGTCTCTACGGCGACACGTTATTTACAGCAACAGCTTTATCGACAGGATATTCCCCAGCTGCAGAAAATTCTGGGTAGCGATCATCGTGTTGCGCTATTACAGGGACGCAGTCATTATCTTTGTCCCTATTATTTGCAGAAAAATTTACAAGCTGATGATGCTTTAACAAAGCAAAAACATGCCAAGCTGGCTGGGTTAGAACAGCGTTTTCGGCAGTTGGGTGTCGGTGATCTGGATATTCTGGCGCCGGATTTACCCAGTTCCCTGCGTAATTATGTCACCAGTAGCCGCGACGATTGCCTCGCTAAGCAATGCCCTCAATATGCTAGCTGTCCGCTTATGTTAGCCCGACAAAAGGCACAGGCCGCGGATATCGTTGTCGTCAACCACAGCGTACTTTTCTCTGATGCAGTCATCAGGCAGGAACAGTTGGGGCGATTATTACCTGATGCCGAGGTAGTGGTAGTGGATGAAGCTCATCGCATCATGGATTTTTCCCAGACTATTGTGGGGCAGCGTTTATCCAGCCGTACGCTAAAAAAGTTTTTGATGGATACCGCAGCAGCAGTGCGAGCGCATGCGCCGGAGCAGCGCCGCTTGCTCGCCTTTATTGATCGGCTTAAAAGTAAGTTAACCTCACTGGGCAATCACTTGCCCTCTATGGATAACTACCAGCGGGAGCCGCATAGCCGTATGGTCGAGCAGTTGCTTACCGCTGTTAAGCGATTACAGGGCAATCTGATGCCGTTTAAGGATCGGCATCAAAACCTTGCGGAACTATTATTAAGAGGCCAGCTACTGCTTGAAAAATTAGAAAAGATTTATCACAGTGGCGATTTATGCTGTGTACAGGGTGGCCAGCATAGCTTTATGTTGCAGAATATGCCTACCGATTTATCCAAGGGGCTAACAACCCTATTAGACGAAACGTCGGCAAGCTGGATATTTACTTCAGCCACCTTATCGGTAGCTGGAAGCGCACAGCGTTTTCTGCAGCCGCTGGGTTTGGATGAAAGTTTATTTCGACGTGTTGATAGTGCGATTAACTATCAACAGCAGGCAATTCTGTTTACCCCCGAACTGACAGTTGACCCAGATCATCCCGACTATAGTTCGCAATTGCTGGAACAGTTATTACTGTTGTTGACCGAAGTTAATGGTCGCGTGTTATGTTTATTTACCAGCTATCGAAGCCTGAATGCAGTAGCACAGGGGTTAGCCGGCAGGGTAGATTGCCCGTTATTTATTCAGAGCGCATCCTCAGGCAAGGCTGCCGGTGATAACTATCGCCTGATCGAGCGGTTTAAAGCCGTTGCCAAAGGCGTATTGCTGGGCACTGGCAGTTTTTGGGAAGGGTTGGATTTAGCCGGCGTGTCTCTAGCTGCGGTGGTGATTGATAAGTTGCCTTTTGCGCCCCCTAATGACCCTTTAATACAATTGCGTGCTAATGAGTTGGAAACCCATGGTATTAATAGCTTCGAGCAATCTACACTGCCCGATGCAGTTATTCGGTTACGACAGGGCTGTGGTCGACTATTGCGGCGCATTTCTGATCGAGGGGTTATAATGATCGCCGATCCCAGATTGCGCAGCCAAGCTTATGGCGAGGTATTTATAGCCAGCCTACCCGCTATGCAGCAGGTCAGTCATCTTGAATCGGTTAAGCCTTTTTTAAATCATAAGCAGATTATTTCGAGTGAGAACGAATGAAATTATTAGCCCTGGATTGTTCCACTGAAGCCTGTTCAGTGGCTCTGCTTGATGATGATCAGGGTGAGCTGGAGATTATCGAAACAACCGAAGCGGCAGCCCGTCAGCATACCCGGCGGTTGCTGCCATTGGTGGATAGCTTGCTGGCGGATGCCGGGGTGGCGTTGTCGCAGTTAGATGCTATTGCCTTTGGCCGTGGGCCAGGTTCATTTACCGGGCTGAGAATTTGTTTAGGGGCAGTGCAAGGGTTGGCTTTTGGCGCTGATTTGCCGGTTGTCCCAGTATCAACCTTGGCGGCTTTAGCGCAAACAGCCGTTAATGCTGGTCATCATGCTCCAATGATCATCAGTACCTTGGATGCCCGTATGGATGAAATCTATTGGGCGGTATATAGCGCGCAGGAACAGGGGGTCGAGTTAGTTGATATAGAGCGCTTAACGGCACCTGAACAGCTGTTAGAGGGCCATAGTCTCGATTTGGCGACAACCGTTGCGGTAGGTAGCGGTTTTCATTACGGCGACCGCATTGGTGCAACCAGCGAGCTTAAGACCTGGCATGCCGATATCTTGCCCAGTGCCAAAGCGATTGCTCAACTGGCAAGACGGGACTACTTGTTAGGCAAGACCTGCAGGGCCGATAAGGCTTTGCCCACCTATTTACGCGATGAGGTCGCTTGGCAACAATAATCACTGTGGCGCAGTGATTATTGGGCTATTCACTATAAGGTGTTAGCTGATTATAATAACGTAGCATTTTACAACTTGAATACAGAGTATTTTTAGTGCAGATATCCAGTCTTCCCGTTATCACCCAGTCTTCAGCGCAGACCCAGCGGCCTGATATTACCGAGCATAGAAAAAAAGATGTTCAGCGCGATCCGCACCAAAATAATAATGATGTTGGCTCACTGGAGCAGCTCAATGCGCGCAGTGAAGATGTTCTGCAACAGCGGGTTGAATCCAATAATGCCAATAGTGGTGTCGAGGCTCGGCAGCGGGCTAAACAAGAGTTGCCATTAACAGCTCAGCGTGCCTTGCAAAGCTTTGCTGAAAATAGTTTCTCGTCTGAACAGCAGTTGGGTACTGAATTGGCCGGTGTCGATACCTTTGCCTAATAACCGTTGTCTTAACAGACTTTTCTCAAGGCTCATCTTTTAAACCAATTCGCTATAGGAATTTTATTCGATGGATTTGCAACATTTTAATCATGATTTATTAGCCTTCCTGCAAGCTTCCCCCACGCCGTTTCATGCCGTTGAGGAAATGGCTAGGCGTTTGCAGGCGGCGGGTTTTACGCCTTTGCAGGAGGCAGATGATTGGGCTGCGCTACAGACGCCATACAAGCATTATATTATTCGCAATGGCTCATCGATTGTGGCCATTAATGGCGCAAATCAATCGCCCGTTAGTAGCGGTTTTCGCATGATGGGTGCCCATACTGATAGCCCCTGTTTAAAAGTAAAACCCCAGCCAGAGCAAAATAATCAGGGTTATTTTCAACTGGGTGTTGAAGTTTACGGCGGTGCGTTATTAAACCCCTGGTTCGACCGTGATCTTTCACTGGCCGGACGGGTAAGCTATCAGAATGAAGCGGGGCAGGTTTGTAGTAGCTTAATTAATTTCGAGCGAGCTATCGCTTCTATTCCCAGTCTGGCTATTCACCTGGATAGAGAAGCCAATAGTAAGCGATCGATTAACGCGCAAAAGGATATACCACCGATTTTGATGCGTTCAGAGGATAAATCCGCTGACTTTAGAGCCATACTGCTGACTGAGCTAAAGCGGCAGCAACCGCTGATTAAGGCAGAAAAAATTCTCGATTATGAATTGAGTTTTTATGATGTTCAGCCTCCTGCAGTTATCGGCTTTAATCAGGACTTTATTGCCAGTGCCCGATTAGATAATTTGCTATCTTGTTATGTGGGTTTGCAGTCGCTGTTGACAACGGATGAACAAAACTGTGTTTTGGTTTGCAATGATCATGAAGAAATTGGCAGCCAATCGGCGGCAGGTGCTCAGGGGCCGATGTTAAAATCCGTGCTGCGACGTTTACTGGCTTCAGAAGCTGATTTTGTTCGGGCGATGGATTGTTCCATGATGATTTCAATCGACAATGCCCATGGTGTCCATCCTAACTATGCTGATAAGCACGATGGTAATCACGGCCCGCTATTAAACCAGGGTGCAGTGATAAAAATTAATGCCAACCAGCGCTATGCCAGTAATAGTGAAACTTCATCCTTGTTCCGTTCTTGGTGTGAAGCGGCAGAACAGCCGGTACAGACCTTTGTGGTAAGAACGGATATGAGTTGCGGTAGTACCATCGGACCCATTACGGCCAGTGAATTGGGGGTAAAAACAGTCGATATCGGTGTGCCTACTTTCGCTATGCATTCGATTAGGGAGTTGGCGGGTAGTCTGGATGCTTATAGCTTGTATAAGGTGTTGCAAGTGTTTAATCGAGCAGAGACTGTTAGCGTTAATTAGTGCTTATTTGGCCCTGCGAGCGCAGGGCCTGAATTGAAATTTGAGCGGGTATGATGCTTGGTTACAAAGGTTTTACATCTTCCGCTTGTGGCCCTTTGTCGCCTTCGGTGACGGTAAATTCAATGGTTTGACCTTCGCGTAATACTCTGCGTCCTTCACCCAGAATCGAGCGAAAGTGGACAAAAATATCTTCTCCGGTTGAACGTGTCACAAAACCATAACCTTTACTGACATTAAACCATTTGACTTGTCCCTGTTCTCGGCCTTTACCGGATGGCTTGCGCTTGTGTCGTTTAGCGGCTGATTTTTTCCCCGCTGCTGGTTTTGATGGGGTCTTGATGATGGGGCTGACTAGGGCGACGATAATATTGCCAATAAAAATAATAACGAAAGCTGTAGTGTCAATCGCAAAGACGTTGGTGTCAGCGCTGGTTGCGGTATTGAGGACTGCTGCGCTAACGGCGGCAATGATGGCGCTTAAAATGATTCGAGTTAGTAGGTTCATTATTCTCTTCTTTTTGGTAGCGGTTAAATAAAATCAGAGCAGCAGTTCGCTAAACTGACCGCCGGCAAGTCTAGCACTAATTGAGATGAGATGTGGCGCTAAATAGAAACAAGCCAAGGCGGCACCCTGGTTATTGTGGCTGCGCTGCTAATATATCTTTTATGGTGCTGCCGACAATGCTTGCCTTGGCTGATTGTTTGCTATGACGCGGCGGGCGTTATATTTTGCATACATCTTCAGCTTGAAAGCCTTTAGGGCCTTCAGTTAAGGCAAACTCGACTTGTTGGCCTTCATCTAAAGTTTTATAGCCATCGCCGCTAATAGAGCGAAAATGAACAAAAACTTCATCGCCCTGTTCGCGAGTGATAAAGCCAAAGCCTTTTGCGTTGTTAAACCATTTTACCGTCCCGGTTGTACGTTCTGACATTCAATCAATCCTCTTTGTCGTATCTATTTATTGTTAGTGACTTATTCAGTGCGGCTGTTCTTCGACAACTTTGTAAAGCACTGACTGAACTATCTTTCGCAAGCGAATGATAAATCCCGAGGGAGAGCAGGAAGCGATAAAATAATCCTGCATAAGCAAGCCGAATGCGTGTTATAACAAAAGGCTGAAAGCAATGGGATTTACTTGAATCTTTTCAAGCTGTGAAACCGGCAATCAGTGTTAGAACTGATTCCAGTCAATACAATCCAGTTGGCAGTAACTTATTGTTATTATCACTAGTCTTATCGACCATAGCTTGCAACATATCGATACCACCTATTTTCACAATGGTATCAGTTTGATATGAATACAGGATGGTTTACCTCTGCAACGATCGATCAATGATTATTATTAATTTTTTAATCAACGGCAAAAACTTAGGCTGGATAATACCGCCTGTAAAAGATACTTGTCTACCCATTTTGCGCAAAAACTTTGCCCGCAGGCAGACCTGCGGGGTGGGGCTTAGATAGCGTATTTATAAACTGCTAATTTGTTGCAATTGTTGCTGCAGTTTATCCAGCGCTTGTCGCTGGGCTGCTTGCTTGTCCTTTTCCTTGTCAACCACTGCTGGTGGGGCTTTATCCACAAACGCAGGGTTGTTTAACTTGCCGCTGATACGGTCCAGATCCTTCTGTAGCTTGTCAATTTCTTTGCTCAAACGAGCGGTTTCGGCCTGTTTGTCGATTAGGCCTGCCATCGGCACCAGTATTTCCATCTGTTTAACTAGCGAGGTCGCTGACATGGGGGCTTGATCACCTTCGGCCAGCCAGCTAATAGTTTCGAGTTTGGCTAGGGTTATCAAAAATTGACGATTCTCTTCGAGTCTTCTTTGGTCCTCGGAGCTGCCATTGTTAATGAGCACGGGGATGGCTTTTGCAGGTGAGATATTCATTTCACCGCGAATATTACGCACCCCTTCAATCACGCCTTTAACCCATTCAATATCAGTTTCGGCTCGGGCATCAATATCATTGGGATCCAGCACGGGATAGGGTTGCAGCATCACGGTGGCTTTACTGTCTTCGGCAACTTGACCGGCTAGTGGTGCAACTCTTTGCCATATTTCCTCGGTGATAAATGGCATAAAGGGATGAAGTAGCCGCAAGGTGGTTTCCAAAACACGAATCAAGGTGCGACGTGTTCCTTTCTTAAGTGCAGCAGAGGCGTTATCGTCCCATAGTACGGGTTTTGATAGTTCCAGATACCAGTCACAGTATTCGTTCCAGATAAATTCATAGAGCGCCTGTGAGGCCATATCAAAACGGTACTGCTCAATCGCTTCCGCCACTTGCAGTTCGGTACGTTGCAAGCGGGAAATAATCCAACGGTCAGCCAAGCTCAGTTCATAATCGCTGCTATCATCTTGTCCGCAGTCCTGTTGTTCGGTATTCATTAATACATAGCGAGCGGCGTTCCAGATTTTATTGCAAAAATTCCGATAGCCTTCAATGCGCCCCATATCAAACTTAATATCGCGACCGGTAGAGGCCAGTGAGTAATAAGTGAAACGTAGCGCGTCGGTGCCATAGGCTGCAATTCCATCAGGAAATTGTTTGCGCGTCGCTTTTTCAACTTTTTTGGCCAGTTGTGGTTGCATCATGCCGCTGGTCCGTTTGCTAACCAGTTGTTCGAGTTCAATGCCGTCAATCAAGTCGATAGGGTCCAGCACATTGCCCTTGGATTTGGACATTTTCTGGCCTTCGGCATCTCTGACTAAGCCGTGCACATAAACCTGTTTAAAGGGAACTTCTTGTTTGAAGTGCAAGGTCATCATAATCATTCTGGCAACCCAGAAGAAGATAATATCGAAGCCGGTTACCAGTACATTGGTAGGGTGAAAAGTAGCGAGTTCCTTGGTGTTTTCCGGCCAGCCTAGGGTCGAGAAGGTCCATAGTGCCGATGAAAACCAGGTATCTAACACATCGTCATCTTGACGTAAGGTTTGGTCGCCCAAACCATGTTTTGCGCGCACTTCTTGTTCGTTGCGGCCAACATAGACTTTGCCGTCTTGGTCGTACCATGCGGGAATACGGTGACCCCACCACAGTTGTCTGGAGATGCACCAGTCTTGAATATCACGCATCCAGGAAAAATAGATATTTTCATATTGCTTGGGCACAAATTCGATATCGCCATTTTCTACGGCGGTAATGGCGGGTTTTGCTAGCGTTTTGGCATCGACATACCATTGGTCCGTTAGGTAGGGCTCGATGACAACGCCGGAGCGATCACCGCGAGGCACTTTAAGTTTATGGTCATCAATTTTATCCAACAGACCCAAAGCGTCTAAATCGGCAACAATTTGTTTGCGGCAATCGAAACGATCCATACCCTGATAGGCTTCGGGGGCGTTTTGATTGATGGTTGCGTTGTCGGTCAAGATATTGATCATGGGTAGGCCGTGCCGCTTGCCCATATCGTAATCATTAAAATCATGGGCGGGAGTAATTTTTACGCAGCCGGTGCCAAATTCACTATCAACATAATCGTCAGCAATAATCGGGATTTCACGGTCGGCTAACGGCAGCTTGATTTTTTTACCGATCAAATCCTGATAGCGTTCATCATTCGGATTGACCGCAACGGCGGTGTCACCCAACATGGTCTCCGGACGGGTAGTAGCAACGGTTAACTGACCAGAGCCATCGGCTAGCGGATAGTGAAAATGCCAGAGAAAACCGTTTTCTTCTTCTGAAATAACTTCGAGATCGGATACCGCGGTATGCAGCACCGGATCCCAGTTGACTAGGCGAGTGCCACGGTAAATCAGGTTTTCCTCATAGAGGCGCACAAATACTTCCTGAACGGCGTTAGACAAGCCCTCGTCCATCGTAAAGCGCTCACGGGTCCAATCCGCTGAGGCGGCCATACGGCGCAATTGCTGGGTAATGGTGCCGCCGCTTTGCTCCTTCCACTCCCAGATTTTCTCAATAAACTTATCGCGACCAAGCTCCTTGCGCTTAATGCCTTGGGCTTCCAGTTGACGTTCCACGACCATCTGGGTAGCAATGCCGGCGTGGTCGGTGCCAACCTGCCAGAGGGTATTATTGCCTTTCATGCGGTTGTAGCGGATTAACACATCCATAATGGTTTCTTGAAAACCATGCCCCATATGCAGGCTGCCGGTAACATTCGGCGGTGGGATCATAATGCAATAAGGTTCACCCTCACCACTGGGGGCAAAATAGCCTTGCTTTTCCCAGTGTTGGTACCATTTGGTTTCAATATCAGAGGGTTGGAATGTTTTATCCATCGGTGTCGGGCTTCTTTGTATCAAAAGGGTCGTTAGTATAAAGAGTTATCGCTGGCCATAAAACTGCCAGATGCTGTGAATACAGACAAAACAGCGGCTTTACAGACAATAACCACCTTTGCGATGTTTTTCTGCCAAGTGATTGCTTGTTCAATATTATCTGGTAAGAGCTTAGTTACGGAGATCATGACTTTCTAATGGATAGCCGCGATCCCGGTAGAATCGATAGTTGCTGCGGGTAGATTCAGTGACGGCAGGTGATTGCACTACAATTTCGGTGACTCTCTCAAAGCGGCTAAAAAATTCAGGTACCTGATGGGAGAGGTTGATCAATAGCCCATTGATCGGAGCTGAAGAGCCTTGTCCCTGATCGCAACCAATATTGATGATATTTTGGCCGTTGGCGTTTGTGTCGGCGCTTTCAATTTGATGCGGAATAAAGCTACTGGCGCGCCAGCACCATAATAATTCATCTAACGCTTTGGCTTGCTTCTGATCATCACTGTGAATATAAATGGAGTGACCCAGTTTAAAGGCTTTTTCCGCAATACGGCAGGCGAACAGATTGCGCTGCTCGCTACTTTCATCGGGCAGAATATAAAAGTCGACTCTGGTCATATGCCTTATTTGCCGCTCTGATTGATCAGATATTGGGTCAGTAAGCCTACAGGGCGACCAGTTGCGCCTTTGTTGCTACCGGAATGCCAGGCGGTGCCAGCAATATCCATATGGGCCCAGCGCAGTTTTTTGGTAAAGCGTGATAGGAAGCAGGCCGCGGTGATACTGCCGCCACCTGGGCCGCCAATATTGGCAATATCGGCAAAATTACTGTGTAGTTGGGCTTGGTATTCATCCCATAGTGGCATATGCCAGGCTTTATCACCGATATATTGACCAGCATTCAGTAGTTGTTCAGCAAAATCATCTTCATTGCTATAGAGGCCAGAGGCATGTTTGCCCAGAGCAACGACGCAGGCACCGGTGAGGGTGGCAATATCAATCACGGACTGGGGTTTAAATTTTTCAACATAGGTTAGGGCGTCGCACAAGACTAAGCGACCTTCAGCGTCGGTGTTTAATACTTCGATGGTCTGCCCAGACATGCTAGTTACCACATCGCCCGGCTTGGTGGCATTGCCATTGGGTAGGTTTTCTGCGGCAGCGATAATGGCAACTATATTGATGGCAAGCTTAAGCTCAGTGATAGCGGTCATGGTACCCATTACACTGGCGGCACCACACATATCGTATTTCATTTCATCCATTGCTGCGCCGGGTTTAAGGCTGATACCGCCACTGTCAAAGGTAATGCCTTTGCCGACTAGAGCGTGAGGTTTTTGATTTTTAGCGGCACCTTTGTATTCCATCACAATTAATTTGGCGGGCTGATCGGTACCGGCGGTGACGGACAATAGCGAGCCCATACCCAATTCACGCATTTTCTTTTCTTCTACTATCGAGACTGAGAGATTGTTATGTTTTCTACCCAGTGCTTTTGCCTGTTTGGCCAAATAGCTAGGCGTACAAATATTGCCCGGTAGGTTGCCTAGCTCCTTAGCGACATTCATACCAACGGCAATGGCCTTGCCCTGATTGGCTAAGGTTTTGCTTTGTTTATTAGGCTTGCCGGAAATCGTTACCCGTTTCAGTGTTGCCGCAGGCTTGGGTTTACTAACGGTTTTGCTATAGCGGTAGTTGGCGCTGCCGCCAGCAATAGCGACCTGACCAGCAATCCATGCCGCATCATGGTTTTGTACAGACAGCTCGTCAATGAGTAGGCAGGCATCTTTTAGTTTGCTGTTGCTGGCAACTTCTAGACTGGCTTTAAGCAGTTTGCCAAAATCTGCTGTGGTTAGCTTTTTGCCTTCACCACAACCTAGCAGCAGAATGCGTTCAGCCTTGATACCACTGATGGCGGGTAATAATAGCGTTTCTGCCACCTTGCCTGAGATATCACCGCGCTTGACCATGGCTTGAATAATACCGCCGCTGGCTTTGTTAAGTCGCCTAGCTACCTTGGACAATTTTCCAGCCGTAAAAATGGGGGCGATTAGGCACTGGCTGCGTAATGATTCAGGCTCAATAATGGCTTTAACGATAACATCCATAAAACTTCCCTTCATACTGTATTGGCTTAACTAAAAAGATTGATGGATAATGCTTACGCATTCCCAATGGTCTTATAGTGTACTGGCTAGCCGTTGAGGTTAAAAGGCTCAATAAAATTATTCAGGAACTTATTTATCCATGATTCTTTTCCGTTATCTGGCGAAAGAAATCCTGCTTACCCTGTTCGCGGTTAGCGCCACCTTGCTGGTCATTGTTATGAGTGGACGCTTTGTTAAGTATCTTGCTGAAGCGGCGTCCGGTGATTTGGCTCCCGATGTGGTCTTTAGCATTATGGCTTATCGTTTACCCAGCTTTTTGGAGTTGGTATTGCCGCTGGGTTTATTGATTGCCATCCTGCTGGCTTATGGTCGGCTCTATGTTGAAAGCGAAATGACGGTGATGTCTGCCTGTGGCTTGTCGACCCGTCGCCTTGCTGTGTTTACTTTGGTGCCGGCCAGCGCAGTAGCGCTGTTAGTTTTAGGGTTAAGTTTGTATGCCAGCCCGCTGGGTATTGCCAAAGTGCAGGAAATTTTTCAAGACGCTAAAAATTCCAGTGGTCTGGAAATGTTGGTGGCGGGGCGCTTTCGTATTGATAAAAAATCAGGTCGAGTAACCTATGTTGAGCGACTGGATGATAAGCAGGTTATGGAAGAGGTTTTTTCTGCTGAACAATCCAAAGACAAACACGATGACAAGCTGTCAGTGGTGTTAGCAGAAAGAGCCACCATACAAAATATTGAGCAGCATAGTGCTCGATATTTGGTATTGGAAAATGGCTTTCAGTATCTTGGCAAGCCCGGTAGTCAGGAGCTTAGGGTGACGAAGTTTGATCAATTCGGTCAATTAATCAAGCAAGCAAAGTCATCGAGTAACATTTATAAAAAAGCGGATGCACGAAGTACTGAGCAACTGCTCGCCTCCACCAAACTAGAAGATAAAGCGACGCTGCAATGGCGATTCTCTCTAGGCATATTGGTGCCGATTGTTGCATTGATTGCCCAAGCATTAAGTCAAACCAATCATCGTCGTGGCCGGTATGTAAAAATGCTGCCAGCGTTTTTGATTTATATTATTTATATTGTGTTATTAAGTGCCGCCAGAGACGGAATAGAAAAAGGACAAATCCCCTTGGAATGGGGTATGTGGTGGGTGCATGGTGTATTTCTGATCATCGCTCTGTGTTTATTGTTTGGTGCTGATGTCTGGCGGCGGTTACGGTCGCAATCAGCAGCTATGACTGCCAGTTCGACGGCGGAGCAGTAACTGATGCAAAAGCTGAATCGTTATATTTCGACGCATATTGCAGCCAGCATTTCACTGGTGTTGTTGGTGTTATTAGGCCTTGATGCTATTGGCGCTATGATTGATGAAATGACTAATTTGCAGCATCAGTATGATTTTAGCGCGGCGTTGCGATTTGTATTTTATTCCATTCCGGGCAGTATATTTGGCCTGCTACCCTTTGCTACCTTGGTTGGTTGTTTAGCCGGATTGGGAAGTTTGGCCAACAATAGTGAGCTTGTGGTGATGCGCAGTGCCGGCGTGTCTACTGGCCGGGTGGTCTGGATGGTGATGCGTCCAGCCATTATGATTATGGTCGTGGGTATGATGATTACTGAATATATTGCGCCCTACAGTGAAAGCATTGCCCAGAGTGAGCGGGCAATTGCGCTACGTAAATCAGACAATGTGGTCAGCCACCATGGTCTATGGCACCGTGAAGGCAACCAGTTTATGCACTTTAGCGTGGTTCAGCCCAACGGGATTCTATATGGCGTAACCATTTACAGTTTTGATAAAAAGCGACGTTTGTTAAATACCCTATATGCCGAGCGGGCTATTTATCAGCGTGATCATTGGTTATTGGAGGATGTGCATGAGAGTTATCCGCAGCAAGGTGGTATTGAAAGTAAAACCCTATCATCTAAACCGTGGACGACAGATATGTCACCTAAGCTGCTTAACCTGTTGGTGTTAGACCCTGAGCATTTATCGATATTAGGTTTATCGGATTATTCTGGTTACTTGGAGGATCAAGGTTTAAATAACCGGCCATATCGCTTAGCCTTTTGGAAAAAGGTATTGCAGCCATTATCTACGGTGACTTTGGTGCTGATTGCTATCTCTTTTGTGTTTGGCCCGCTGCGTGAGGTGACCATGGGGTTTCGAATTTTTGTCGGCGTATTGGTGGGAATTGTGTTTAAAACGGCTCAGGATATGCTGGCGCCTGCCAGTATGGTTTATGGTTTTCAGCCTGCTTATGCCTCATTGATCCCGATCCTGATTTGTTTGATGGTCGGTGTTTGGCTATTGCATAAAGCGCGGTAAATTAGGTCTTTTTGGGGTAAACCACAATACGTGATTTTGACCAGCGGTCATGCCAGGTAAGATTGTCACTATCAAGCCATATCCACCAATAGCCAGCACCTAGGCAGGCGGTTGATATAAAAGCCCCGGCGATTCTCTGCAAACATTGTTTTAGCGATATGCGTTGACCTTGCAAATCGACTACCTGCAATCGCCAGGCTCGCATACCTAAAGTCTGACCATTGTTTTTCCAGAACCAGCAAAAGAAGCTGATATAGACCAGTAGCAAGTAGAGTTGAAAGGGCCAACCATCTGCCAGTGTTGGCAGGTCGTGGACAATTTGTTCATTGGTTTTATCCAGCGTTTGGTCAGACTGAAAAAACAAGGCAGGAATGGTGGCAGTAAATAATAGGCCAAAAATGAGTAGTGAGTCATAGGTCATCGCGGCCAGCCGTTTGATAACGCCAGCATTGGGGTGTTGTATTTGGGATTCAATCATAGTGATAAGAGGCTGGAAAATTTGGCGCCATTCTAGCAGAACTCATCTTTGGTACAATGATAAAGCTAGAATTCGTATTCTATACCCAGCTTGATTTTGTCACTGGACAGGCGCAGGCGGTAATCGACGTTGTGGATGCTGCTAACAAAATCGGATTCATCACCAATATTGATAGAGCTACTGCCTGAATAGCTTTTGTACAAGGATTTAATCCCCATTCGCAGTAGTTTTCCGGCAGCAGCACCGCCATTCTTTTGGGAATAACCTTGTTGCTGCTGTTGCAGCCATAGATAGTTAAAGGCCAGATCGTCTGCTTGTTTTTGATTTGTCAGAGGTTCGAGAAAAACCTGATCAGGCATAATCCGCGCTAACAGACTTTTATTACCATTGTCTGTTTTATAGGCAGAGTTGGCGCGTAACTGCCGATAAAACGTAACGGCAACGGTATCATTGGGTGAAAGGTAGAGTTTGTCTGCTGATGAAAAAGGACTAAAGAGGGTCAAAGTCAGTAACAAAGTCATAACAAGAGTTAAAGGCAAGCTTACTCCGGATAAAGTAAGTATGTCAGCGCTACAGGCCAAAGGGCTGCAGAGTGAGTCTGTTATTTGGTGTTGAGCGTTTGGTCGCATCCTCTTACCTTTAAAGCCAATCATGTCAATCAATATATACAGTTTTGTCGTCCACTTATAGTGATTTGCTGACGTATATTCGTGATATTTTTACCAAAATATTTCAATTATCAGCTTGTGATATTTGACAGATATGTAAGGTGAGGCAGTAATGGTGAGGCCTATATTGTAAATGGATGCTTACATAAAGCATTGGCTCATCGAGCCCTAACCATTGAAGGTAATATCTATAGTACAAAGTCGAATAAAGCGATTTATGTTGGCATCAGCATGCTGATTTTGTCAGTGATAAAGATAAAAGCTTGGTGGGTCGTGATCTGGCATAAAACTATCATATCAATTAGATCGAATTTATACTGTCGGCCTGTATTGTGACCCTGCTGGGTTTGGCTGGAGTGATTGATGAAGACACAATCGACTATTGAAGATAAATTATTAGCTGAATTAACCATTGATCATCTTGAAGTAGTGAATGAAAGTCATAGGCATAATGTGCCCGCTAATTCAGAAACCCACTTTAAAGTGACTGTTGTTTCTGTTGATTTTGCAGGCAGACACAATGTTGGCAGGCATCAAATGATTTATAAGCTAGTTGCTGAAGAATTGGCTGGTCCGGTTCATGCGTTATCCTTGCATACTTATACTCCAGATGAATGGCAGCAGCGCGACGCTGTTGCGCCCGATTCGCCTGATTGTTTGGGTGGTAGTAAAGCAGATCATTAATTATGTCTGGATAGTGGCAGGTGACAATCAATCTTTGCCTGCTTACAGTGTTTTAATATTTTTCCTTAATGATTCCGGAACATACTGCTGCATTTGCTGTGGAGGTGGGGTGCGGGTTTTCGCTACTTCGGTCCAATTTAATACACTATAAAAATGTCGTATATTTTGTACGTAAGTGACAGGTTCATTGCCGCGTGCATAGCCATGTTTGGTGTTCTTATACCAGCGATGTTTACTGAGTAGCGGTAAGCTATTTTTAACGTCAGCCCATTTACTGGGGTTGTCACCTCGGCTTTCGGTAATTTTTCTTGCGTCTTCCAAATGTCCCATACCCACATTATAGGCAGCTAAAGCAAACCAGGTGCGATCAGGTTCTTCTATACGTTCAGGCAAACGCTGCAAAATTTTATTAAAGTAGCGAGCGCCACCATGAAGACTTTGTTCGGCGTCCAGTCGATTTTTGATATTCATTTCTTTGGCGGTGGGCAGTGTTAGCATCATCATGCCGCGAACACCGGTTGGTGATTTTGCTTTGGGATTCCAGTGTGATTCCTGATAACTAATAGCAGCCAGTAATCGCCAATCGATATTGTGCTCAGTGGCGACTTTTTTAATGAGTTCTTTGTATTTGGGAAGTCGTTGCTCAACGGCCTGATTAAAGGTTAAGGAGCCAATACGATTAACCTGTTGGCTGTGACCATAAAACCGTTCTTCTAATTGCCTCAGCGTACTATTAGTGCGAATGTGTTTAAAAAAAGCGGCAAGATCTTCTCTGAGTCCGGGAGTGGTAATGGTGCCGGGTAAAGCCCAGGCTAATTGACTAGGCTGGCCAATTTCAAAGGCGATATTGAGGCGAGGGTAAAAGCCACGATTGGCAATATATTCATTGGAATCAAGAATAGTAAAATCGATTTCGCCACTGGCCAGCATATCCAGAAGATCGATGGTTTCAACATCTGTAGCCGTGCGCCATTGTAAATCGGGGTAGTCGGATTTAAGTCGACTAAGAATTTCGTTATGGCTACTATGAGCCATAACAGTGATTTTGCTGCCTATCAGCTGCTCCGGTGACTTCGGTCTTTTAGTCCCAGCACGGTAGAGCACATACTGTTTTATCTCCATATAGGCAGGAGAGAAGTTAAGCCGCTTTTGCCGTTCTTCAGTAATGGTTAATCCAGCGGCGGCGAGATGGGCATTATTGTTTTCTAGCGCATTAAAAATTTCCTCAAGACTGTGCAGTACTGTGACTTCCAGTTCAACACCCAGATACTCGGCAAATAAACTCGCCAATTCATACTCAAAACCAGTAGCTCCGGTGCGATCCTCAAAATAGGAAGTGGGGCCATTTCTGGTAACAATACGCAAGGTGCCCTGCTGTTTGATGGGCTGAGCTTGTTCTTTTTCTAGACAACCAGAAACTAAGCCCAGATAGAGCGAGCCCAGCAGTAGGGCGCTTAATAATGCGGTGATTTGTCGGGGTATTTTTTGTGACATAGGCTAAGTGTATAGGCAGATAGTGGCGACGTCTTGGCAATTGTTGATATAAAGGGTGAAATTAACCGCTGGCTGGGCTTAAGTCTGCAGCCAACTTCCAGTAGAATAGCGGCCTTTGAATAATTCATTACTTGTTTATAAAGGCCTTCACGCAAAATGCTGATTAATCGTGGCGCACCTGCTCTTTCCGATTTTCGTCTTCAAAAACTCCAAAATACGCTGAAGTCATCTATTCCTAGCCTGACCAGTGTCACTACAGAGTTTGTGCATTTCACCGCTGCGGCTTCTGCTCTCAGTGATAAGCAGCAGCAAGTATTAGGTCAATTGCTGCAATACGGTCCTATTTCAAATCCAGTGAAAACCGACGGGCAGTTATTATTGGTTGTGCCCCGGCCCGGTACGATTTCACCCTGGTCCAGTAAAGCTACCGATATTGCCCACAATGCAGGCTTAGAGCAAATTAGCCGAATTGAGCGCGGTATAGCTTACTACATTAATGCGGAAACAGCCTTGTCCGTTGAGCAGCTGGAAACTGTTTCAGCGCAAATCCATGATCGTATGGTCGATGTGGTTATGCATAGTCTGGATCAGGTCGAGACCTTATTTGTCTATGATGAGCCGGCGCCGATGACGACGGTCGATGTTCTTGCAGGCGGTACTGACGCACTGATTGCAGCCAACATTCATTTGGGTTTAGCGCTGGCTGATGATGAAATCGATTATTTGGTTGATAGCTTTACCCGTTTGGGTCGCAACCCGACGGATGTTGAGCTTATGATGTTTGCGCAGGCCAACTCTGAGCATTGTCGACATAAAATCTTTAATGCCAGTTGGACCATTGATGGTGAACAGCAAGATTATTCGCTGTTTAACATGATTAGAAATACCAATGAGCTTGGCGGTGACAATGTTCTCTCTGCCTACTCTGACAACGCGGCCGTGGTTGCCGGTAGTCATGCCGGTCGTTTTTATCCTGATCCGAAATCTCTCACTTACCAGTATCATCAAGAAGATATTCATCTGTTGATGAAGGTTGAGACGCACAATCACCCAACAGCGATAGCACCTTTTTCCGGCGCGGGAACGGGCTCCGGTGGTGAGATCCGTGATGAGGGGGCAGTCGGTCGAGGTTCTAAACCCAAGGTGGGTTTAACCGGTTTTTCTGTTTCCAACCTTCAAATTGACGGCTACCAGCAGCCCTGGGAACTCAACTATGGCAAGCCTGATCGCATAGTGACAGCGCTGGATATTATGCTGGAAGGCCCTATCGGCGGTGCTGCTTTTAATAATGAATTTGGTCGCCCTAATCTTAATGGTTACTTTCGTACCTATGAAGAGACCGTTAATGGCGCCGCCGGTATAGAGCGTCGTGGTTATCACAAACCTATTATGATTGCCGGTGGTTACGGCAATATCAAAGCAGAGCATGTTGAAAAGCCTGAATTCGATGCCGGTTGTCAACTGATCGCATTAGGTGGTCCGGCTATGTTGATTGGTTTGGGCGGTGGTGCCGCTTCCAGCATGGCTTCGGGTAGCTCCAGTGAAGATCTGGATTTTGCCTCAGTGCAGCGTCAAAACCCGGAAATGGAGCGCCGTTGTCAGGAAGTCATTGACCGTTGTTGGGCTATGGCTGATAACAACCCGATCGCCTTTATCCATGATGTCGGTGCAGGTGGTTTATCTAACGCTTTTCCTGAATTAGTAAAAGATGGCAATCGCGGTGGAAGTTTTGAGTTGCGTGATGTACCCAATGACGAGCCTGGCATGTCCCCTCTGGCTATCTGGTGTAATGAATCCCAAGAGCGTTATGTGCTAGCGGTTAAGCCAAAAGATTTGCAGATATTTGAAGCTATTTGTAAGCGTGAGCGTTGTCCTTATGCGGTAGTGGGTGAAGCGACGGATGAACATCATCTTAAGGTCGGCGATAGTCACTTTGAAAACAACCCGGTTGATCTACCGATGTCTATTTTGTTCGGCAAGCCGCCCAAGATGCATCGCGAGATTGAGCGTATCGGTTATGACAAACCCACTTTTAGCACAGCAAGGATTGATATCAATGATGCAGTTGAACGTATCTTGCAGTTGCCCACGGTCGCCAGCAAAAACTTTCTGATTACCATTGGGGATCGTTCAATTACCGGTATGGTTGCCCGCGATCAAATGGTTGGTCCATGGCAAGTACCTGTCGCCGATTGCGCGGTTACCACGGTTGCCTTTGACAGTCATGCCGGTGAGGCTATGGCAATGGGTGAGCGCACCCCAATGGCGTTAATCAATGCCCCAGCTTCTGGGCGCATGGCGATTGGTGAAGCCATTACTAATATTGCTGCCACCCGCATCAGCGCTTTATCCGATATTAAATTATCGGCCAACTGGATGTGCGCGGCGGGTCACCCCGGCGAAGACGAAGCCCTTTATGATACGGTTAAAGCGGTAGGGATGGAGCTTTGCCCAGCCTTGGGTATCACTATACCGGTGGGCAAAGATTCCATGTCGATGCGCACGGCTTGGGAGGATAAAGGTAAAGAGAAGTCAGTGACGTCACCGATGTCGTTAATTATTACAGCGTTTTCTCCAGTACTGGATGTCCGAAAAACAGTAACGCCGCAATTGCACACCGACCAAGGTGAAACAGAAATCCTGCTAATTGATTTAGGCCTCGGTCAAAACCGTTTGGGTGCCAGTTGTCTGGCGCAGGTTTACAACCAGATTGGTAATGAGGCGGCCGATATTGATAGCGCAGAACAGTTAAAAAGCTTCTTCGACACCCTTCAATTATTATTAGAAGATGATTTATTGTTGGCCTATCACGATCGCTCTGATGGTGGTTTGTTGGCAACGCTCACAGAAATGGCTTTTGCTGGTCACTGCGGTATCGATATTGATATTGCCGCATTGGGTGAGGATGCTATTGCCGCGTTATTTAATGAAGAATTAGGTGCCGCTATTCAGGTTAAGGCGGCCAATAAAGACGCCGTTATTCAGGCATTTGCTAGAGCGGACTTATCGGATGCAGTATATGTTATCGGTTCGATTAATAGCGACGATAAGGTGCGTATCAGCTCAGGTGAAACCGTATTGATCGAAAATGATCGCAGTTATTATCAGCGCTTATGGAGCGAAACCAGTTTCCGTATACAGTCTCTAAGAGATAATCCGGATTGTGCCCAGCAAGAGTTTGATGGTCTATTGGCTGATAACCCCGGTCTATCAGTGAACTTAAGCTATGACCAAAACGACGATATCGCCGCGCCTTTTATTGCCAAAGGTGTTCGTCCTAAGGCGGCTATTTTGCGTGAGCAGGGTGTTAACGGCCAATTAGAAATGGCTGCCGCTTTTGACCGCGCCGGTTTTGAGGCCGTCGATGTGCATATGAGCGATATTCTCTCTGGGCGTGTTGAGCTAGATCAATTTAAAGGGTTGGCTGCCTGTGGTGGTTTCTCCTACGGTGATGTCTTGGGAGCCGGTGAAGGTTGGTCGAAGAGTATCTTATTTAACAGCCGTGCAAAAAATCAGTTCCAGCAGTTTTTCCACCGTGAAGATACCTTTAGTCTGGGTGTATGCAATGGTTGCCAAATGATTTCCAACCTTAAATCGCTAATTCCGGGGGCTGACCATTGGCCGCGTTTTGTTCGCAATCTATCCGAGCAATTTGAGGCGCGTGTCGCTCTAGTGAAAGTTGAACAAAGTCCCTCTATTTTATTGCAGGGTATGGCCGGCTCGCATATGCCAGTTGCCGTAGCCCATGGTGAAGGCCGCGCTGAATTTGTCGATGCTAGCCATCAACAAGCGCTGGTTGATAGCGCTACTATTGCTATGCGCTATGTCGATAACCATTTGGCTGTCACCGAACAATATCCTGCCAACCCTAACGGTTCACCGATGGGGGTGAGTGCTGTCAGCAGTAATGATGGCCGCGTCACTATTATGATGCCGCATCCCGAGCGAGTTTTTAGAGCTGTACAGAATTCATGGCAGCCTGCTGAGTGGGATGAAGATGGTGCCTGGATGCGCTTGTTTCGTAATGGGCGAGTCTGGGTGGATTAGTGGCAGCAACGGTTTTAATTCGGCAGTCTCGCTACGGACTGCTATATTAGTGTTGCTAATATGGCAGCTCACAGCAACAACAGCACAATAAGCAAGATACAACAGCGCAAGATCGCTA
>NZ_CAXAHB010000028.1:0-21529 GCF_963968385.1 uncultured Oceanicoccus sp. | reverse complement strand
AAGGCCGAGCTTAAGGCCAAGGTTGGGGCAAAGCTTAAAGAAAAGGAGCAAGAGCTCAAACTCAAAATGGATAAAAAACTGCAGGAAAAATTAGGTGATAGCGCTGTTGATGCAATTAAATCTTTGTTTTCTAAATAGGCATCTTTAATGGGGTGCGGCTATCACTGGTAAAGCAACTCCCCATCATCTTTCACTGATGATGGGGGCTTTGCTTGGGGGAGTTATTTACGTTTGTCGATCTGGACAAAGTCTCGTTGAGTGGGTCCAGTATACAGTTGGCGTGGGCGGCCAATACGTGATTTGTCTACAATCATTTCATTCCAGTGTGCAATCCAGCCCGGTGTTCTGCCTAGAGCAAAAATTACCGTAAACATACTGGTAGGAATGCCCATCGCCTTCAGGATGATACCTGAGTAGAAATCAACATTGGGATAAAGCTTCTTGGAGATAAAATAATCATCTTCCAATGCAATTTGTTCTAAACGCTTGGCAATTTTAAGCAGCGGATCATTATCCAAACCTAATTCCCCAAGCACTTCATCAGCGGTCTGCTTCATAACCTTGGCGCGTGGGTCAAAGTTTTTATACACACGGTGACCGAAGCCCATCAGGCGGAAAGGGTCATTCTTATCTTTGGCTTTGGCAACATACTCGTCGATACGGCTTTCGTCGCCGATTTCATTCAACATATCCAGTACCGCTTCGTTAGCCCCGCCATGTGATGGTCCCCATAGCGCAGAGATGCCTGCGGCGATAGCGGCAAACGGATTGGTACCGGTAGAGCCAGCTAGGCGAACGGTAGATGTAGAGGCGTTTTGTTCATGGTCAGCATGCAGGATAAAGATTTTATCCATTGCTTTAGCCAGTGTCGGGCTGACTTTGTAATCGTCACAGGGTGTACCGAACATCATATTGAGAAAGTTTTCGGCATAACTGAGATCGTTACGGGGGTAAATAAACGGTTGGCCGATGGAGAATTTATAAGCCATGGCTGCCAGTGTTGGCATTTTAGCAATCAGACGAATAGCGGAGATATTGCGGTGTTTTTCGTTATTGATGTCCAGAGAGTCGTGATAAAAAGCCGATAGCGCACCAACCACACCACACAGAATAGCCATCGGGTGGGCGTCGCGACGGAAGCCTTGAAAGAACGAGTTCATTTGATCGTGCACCATGGTATGCATGGTGATTTTTTCTACAAAGTCTTTTTTCTCATCAGCAGTCGGCAATTCCCCGTGCCAAAGTAGCCAGCAGGTCTCTAAAAAGTCGGATTCGTTGGCAAGTTGTTCGATCGGGTAGCCGCCATGCAGTAGTACGCCTTTGCCACCATCTATGTAGGTGATTTTAGATTCGCAGGCTGCGGTAGAAACAAAACCCGGGTCGTAGGTGAACATGCCTTGCCCTGTCAATGCGCCTACATCAACGACGTCGGGGCCGATGGTGCCGGAGTAGATAGGGAGATCAATGGCGTCTTTGCCGGGGATGGCCAGAGTCGCTTTTTTGTCAAACATGTAAAGCTCCTAACTTTTTGTTTCTCTTAAATGATTCCAATATTTGGTCGTATTATGGACTGCGATAATCACCGTTTTGCATATTGATGCACGGAGGGGTGCACAATCATAGAGTTTTGGAGGTTTTTGTCAATGGGAAATTTAGCCTCCGTTCTTGGAACATGCTGATAAATCACGGTTTTTAGAGATTTTTAGCAACTGCTAGAATGATTTCTTGGCTAATTTTTATTCAAGACGCTAGGTTAAGCGAATTTATTCCTAAGTGACGATTCTCAGCGTTTGTAATCTGGTACCTATATGCCTATAATTCGCCGCGAATTTTGGAGACACATAGGGAAGCTAAGTCTAACGCTGGCTTGGTTTTTTTCTTGATAAGTCTTCTCGCTTCAAAGTGTTTAACTAACCGTTAACCGCCTTCATTGATCTGATCCCTGATTAGATGACTGGCCTGACAACTGGGTAAAGCCGTGACTGATAAACGACCTGTAAACCTTGATATCGGCACCATAGACCTGCCGCTACCTGCATTGGCCTCAATTACTCACCGGATTACCGGTGTCATACTTGTAGCTGGTACTGCCATTCTACTTTGGCTATTGGATGAATCCTTGGCTAGCGAAAAGGGTTTTAATACTGTTAAGACTCTGGCTAGCGGCTTTTTAGTAAAGCTGATGGTGTGGGGTGTTTTGTCTGCCCTGATCTATCACTCCGTGGCGGGCATAAAGCATCTGATTATGGATCTGGGTATTGGTGAAACCCTTGAGGGTGGCCAAACTGGCGCTAAATTAGTCTTTGCTGTTTCCGCTATGCTAATTGTTCTGACGGGAGCGTTGATATGGTAACTTCAGTAACGAATTTTGGTCGCAGCGGTCTTTCTGATTGGTTAATGCAGCGTGTCACAGGGGTGATTTTGCTCGCATACACAATCCTTATCGTTGCTGTATTATTAGTCTGCTCGCCTGATTACACTGAGTGGAAAGCACTCTTTGCCACGACCTGGATGAAAACCTTCACTCTAGCGGCGATTCTTTCCGTCGCTTCACATGCCTGGATCGGATTGTGGTCTGTTTCTACCGATTACCTCGTAAAACACGTGCTGACCATTAAATTAGGGCCAGCAATCGGGGCTCAAGCCAATCTGTTGCGTTGGTTATTCCAAGCTGCCAGTGCTGTTGTGCTATTCACCTATGTCGTCTGGGGTATCCAGATTCTTTGGGGTTAATCAATAATGACTATTAAAACTATTTCATTTGACGGTGTCATCGTCGGCGGTGGCGGTGCAGGTATGCGCGCGGCGCTGCAATTATCACAATCCGGCTACAAAACGGCAGTTATTTCAAAGGTATTTCCTACCCGCTCACATACTGTCTCTGCTCAAGGTGGTATTACCTGTGCGATTGCGTCTAACGATCCCAATGATGATTGGCGCTGGCATATGTATGACACCGTTAAGGGGTCTGACTATATCGGTGATCAGGATGCGATCGAATATATGTGTAGCGTTGGCCCGGAAGCTATTTACGAATTAGACCATATGGGTTTGCCTTTTTCCCGTACCGAGGAAGGCCGTATTTATCAGCGTCCTTTTGGTGGTCAATCCAAGAATTTTGGTGAGGGCGGTCAGGCTGCTCGTACCTGTGCTGCGGCTGACCGTACAGGTCATGCGCTGCTGCATACGCTTTATCAAGGCAATATGAAGAACGAAACTGTATTCTTTAATGAGTGGTATGCAACCGATCTGGTTAAAAATGAAGATGGTGCTGTCACGGGTGTTATAGCAATCTGCATTGAGACAGGTGAGGTTGTTCATATCAAATCTAAAGCGACGGTACTAGCTACCGGTGGTGCAGGTCGTATCTATGCGTCTACCACCAATGCCCATATCAATACTGGTGACGGTATTGGCATGGCTCTGCGTGCTGGTGTTCCGGTTCAAGATATTGAAATGTGGCAGTTCCACCCGACCGGTATTGCCGGTGCCGGTGTATTGGTCACAGAAGGTTGTCGCGGAGAGGGTGGCTATCTGGTCAATAAAGATGGTGAGCGCTTTATGGAGCGTTATGCACCTAATGCCAAGGATCTTGCGGGTCGTGATGTTGTTGCTCGCTCCATGACCATGGAGATTCTAGAAGGGCGCGGTTGCGGCCCTGATGGCGATCACGTTTATCTGAAGCTTGATCACTTGGGTGAAGAAGTACTCGAAAGTCGTCTGCCGGGTATTTGTGAATTATCACGCACCTTCGCTCACGCTGACCCTGTTAAGGAGCCGGTTCCGGTTATACCGACTTGTCACTATATGATGGGTGGTATTCCAACTAATGTCGATGGTCAGGCGATTACTGTTGATGCTGATGGCAATGATCAGATTATTCCCGGTCTATATGCCTGTGGCGAGGTAGCTTGTGTCTCTGTACACGGTGCTAACCGTCTAGGCGGTAATTCGCTGCTGGATCTGGTTGTATTTGGCCGTGCTTCCGGCCTACACATTGAGAAAGCACTGCGTGAAGGCATCACTATGAAAGATGCTACAGAAGAAGATATTGCCAGAGCGACTTCACGTTTAACCAAGCTGAACAATACCACTGGCGGTGACAGCGTTGCTGAGCTGCGTAAAGAGTTGCAAACCATTATGCAAAACCACTTCGGTGTATTCCGTCGCGGTGACTTTATGCAAGAAGGGATTAAAAAGTTGGCCGAGCTACGCCCCCGGATTGAAAATGCGCATCTTGCAGATAAGAGTAATGCCTACAATACCGCCCGTATTGAAGCGCTTGAGCTTCACAATTTGTTTGAAGTGGCAGAGGCAACAGCCATTGCTGCTGAAGAGCGTAAAGAGAGTCGCGGTGCCCATGCCCGTGAAGATTTTGAAGATCGTGATGATGAGAATTGGCTTTGTCACTCCCTATATTTCCCTGGGAATAAAAGTGTTGGTAAGCGTGGTGTTAACTTCACCCCGAAAACCGTTGATACATTTCAACCCAAAATACGTACCTACTAATATCAGCGGTATTTATGATGCTGATAGGTCGAGCTAAGCCCAAGAGCAAAGGGGATAAAAAAACATGTTAGAAGTTAGTATTTATCGTTATAACCCAGAAACCGATGCCGAGCCTTATATGCAGGACTTGGAAGTTGATACGGGTGGTAAAGACTTAATGGTATTGGATGTGCTTGAGCTGATTAAGGCCAATGACACCACTACCGCATTCCGTCGTTCATGTCGTGAAGGTGTGTGTGGCTCTGACGGTATGAATATCAATGGCAAAAATGGCTTGGCCTGTATTATGCCATTATCTGAAGCGATGAAAGGTGACAATAAGCTAGTGCTACGTCCCTTGCCGGGCTTACCTGTTGTCCGTGACTTAGTCGTGGATATGAGTTTGTTCTACAAGCAGTATGAAAAGGTTAAGCCCTTCCTGATTAACAATACCCCTACGCCAGCTATCGAACGTTTACAATCACCGGAAGATCGTGAAAAACTTGACGGTCTATATGAGTGCATTTTGTGTGCCTGTTGTTCTACCGCTTGTCCTTCATTTTGGTGGAACCCCGATCGCTTTATCGGTCCTTCAGGGTTGTTGCAGGCCTACCGCTTTTTAGCTGACAGCCGTGATACGTCTACCGAACAGCGTTTGGCTGAGCTAGATGATCCATTCAGTGTTTTCCGTTGTCATGGCATTCAAAATTGTGTCAACGTTTGCCCCAAGGGATTGAACCCTACCAAAGCTATCGGTCATATTCGGAATATGCTCTTAACTAGTGCGACGTAGGCGTCATTGGTGCAATTTCAGGTACTGAAAATAACTGCAAAAAATACGTCAAAAACCCGCTTTTTTCTTGTTTCAACATAGTGTAAGTGTCAGACTTGTCTACACTTATGCTGTGTTCCACGCATTGCTATCTTACTGCAGTGGTAATGCGCATATGGCGCTGGTGTTTGCCAGTGGATACTTTTAACTGCTATCTCCAACAAGTGAAACAGCCAAGCTGTATTCTGGCTTAGTTTCCTTTATCTGATTGGGTTTAAGATATAGCGCCTGGTCAGATAGACTGCTTGTTATTGAGGCCTGAAGAAATGCAAGAAAACACAATGGAGTTGTTGTGGGGTAGTTCCCATATTTCAGGTGGTAATGCCGCCTATGTTGAAGATCTCTACGAAACCTATTTATTAGACCCCAATAATGTGCCAGAGCAGTGGCGTAGCTATTTTGAAAAACTACCCCAAGTGAATGGCAATGTGCGTCACGATATTCCGCACTCGACGGTTCGTGATCACTTTAGCCAATTATCCAAAACTCGTGCTAAGCCACTATCGGTTGAAAGTGATAGCGGTGTTACTGATCATGAAAGAAAACAGGTTCGGGTTATCCAGCTTTGTAGTGCGTACCGTCAACGTGGCCATCAGAAAGCCAAGCTTGATCCGTTAGGTTTAGCCGTTCGCCCCGAAATTCCCGATTTAGATCTGCATTATCATAAATTATCCGCCGCTGACCTCGATACCGTTTTCCAAACCGGCAGCCTGTTTATTGGTAAAGATCAGGCGACCTTGAAAGAAATTGTCGACTCACTAGAACAAACCTACTGCAATACCATCGGTGCTGAGTTTATGCATATTGTCGCCACTGAAGAGCGACAGTGGATACAGCAACGCATGGAAAGTGTGCGTTCCAACCCCAGCTTTGGTGGTGATGTGTTGTTGCATTTGCATGAGCGCCTTACCGCTGCCGAAGGTCTGGGTAAATTATTAGCGTCAAAATATCCCGGCGTTAAGCGTTTTGGTTTGGAGGGCGCGGAAAGCTTGATTCCGATGATGGATGCGATGATCCAGCGTATTGGCAGCTACTCAGCCAAAGAAGTGGTGATCAGTATGGCTCATCGCGGTCGCCTGAATGTACTGGTTAATGTATTGGGTAAAAATCCCGCTGATTTATTTGATGAATTTGAAGGTCGTGCAGAATATAACGGCTCCGCTGATGTCAAGTACCATCAGGGTTTCTCGTCTACCGTTGAAACCTCTGGCGGTGAAATGCATCTGGCGCTAGCCTTTAATCCGTCTCACCTTGAAATTGGTGCGCCGGTAGTAGAGGGTTCGGTACGTGCTCGTCAGGATCGTCGTGAAGACCCAGTGGGTAAAAAAGTGGTACCTCTGATTTTGCATGGTGATGCGGCATTTTCAGGTCAGGGTGTGGTGATGGAAACCTTCCAAATGTCCCAGACGCGCGCTTATAAGACCGGCGGCACTATTCATCTAGTGGTTAACAACCAAGTCGGTTTTACCACCAGCAAACAAGAAGATTCCCGTTCCACAGAATACTGTACCGATGTCGCTAAAATGGTCCAGGCTCCTATTTTTCATGTTAACGGCGATGACCCCGAAGCGGTTCTGTTTGTCAGCCAGATGGCTGTTGATTATCGCCAGCAATTTAACAAAGATGTTGTGATCGATTTGGTTTGTTACCGTCGTCGTGGTCACAACGAAGCGGATGAGCCTTCTGGTACCCAGCCACTAATGTATCAACAGATCAAAAAGCAGCGCACGGTGCGTGATTTATATGCGGACAAGCTGATTGCCAATCGTTTAATTACTAAACAGTACGATATTGAAGTGATTGAAAATTATCGTCGCGCTTTAGAAAGTGGTGAGCATGTTGCGAAAAGTTTGGTACATGAACCCAACGAAACATTGTTTGTCGATTGGAATCCTTATCTAGGTCATCATTGGGATTGCCCCTGCGACACCCGTATCGAACTGCAAAAACTGCAGAAAATCGCGGCAAAAATGAATGCCGTGCCTGAAGGTTTTCCTATCCAACGCCAAGTGGCCAAAATCTATGAAGACCGGCATAAAATGGCTGCTGGAGCGGCACCGATCAATTGGGGTTTTGCTGAAACCCTGGCTTATGGCAGCTTATTAGATGCCGGTCATCCGATTCGCCTAACGGGTCAGGATGTGGGTCGGGGTACCTTTTCGCATCGTCATGCGGTACTCCATAACCAAAACGATGCTTCTATTCATGTGCCGCTGCAGCATATATCAGAAGATCAGCCGACATTTACTATTCATGATTCATTGCTGTCGGAAGAAGCGGTACTGGCGTTTGAATATGGCTATGCCACCACCATGCCCAATGTGATGGTGATCTGGGAGGCGCAATTTGGTGATTTTGCCAATGGTGCGCAAGTGGTTATCGACCAGTTTATTACCAGTGGTGAGCATAAATGGCAGCGGCTTTGTGGCTTGACCATGTTGTTGCCGCACGGTTATGAAGGGCAGGGGCCTGAACATTCTTCGGCGCGTCTTGAGCGTTTCTTACAGCTATCGGCAGAGCATAATATTCAGGTTTGTGTGCCAACAACACCGGCGCAGGTTTTCCATATGTTACGCAGACAAACTTTGCGTCCTTTGCGCAAGCCGCTGATTGTAATGTCGCCAAAAAGTTTATTACGGCACAAAGAAGCGGTGTCTACATTGGAAGAATTAGCTGATGGCCAATTTCAAAATGTGCTGGGTGAAACTGATCAGCTGGAGACTGAAAAAGTCACTCGCTTAGTGCTATGTAGCGGTAAGGTGTATTACGATCTGCGCGACACCCGTCGTGAAAAAGCAATCAATCATGTTGCCATTATCCGTCTTGAACAACTTTACCCATTTCCTGAGCAGGAATTGGAACAGGCTTTGGCACCTTATACGCATTTAAAAGAGATTATTTGGTGTCAGGATGAGCCGATGAATCAAGGCGCATGGTATGCTAGTCAGCACCATATGCGTCGTGTAATTTATAAGCATCAGCCTACTTTATATCTTGAATATGCTGGGCGTGATGCATCCGCCTCACCAGCAGCTGGGTATATGGCTTTGCATGTTGCCCAGCAGCAAAAACTTATTAGTGATGCGCTAGGTTTTGAATAGCGCGTTAGGCCATTAATTGTTCGTTCTATTTGAAGGTGAATGAAAGGAAAAACTATGACCATCGAAATAAAAGCGCCGACTTTTCCTGAATCTGTTGCTGATGGCACTGTGGCCACCTGGCACAAGCAGCCTGGTGAAGCGGTTTCTCGTGATGAGCTTTTGGTTGATATAGAAACGGATAAAGTGGTGCTCGAAATTGTTGCACCGGCTGATGGTGTTATTAGCGAAATTATTAAAGCTGAAGGCGATACCGTATTAAGTGATGAGCTGATCGGTCAGTTTGAAGAAGGTGCGGCAGCCGCCGCACCGGAAGCTGCACCTGCTGCAACCGCAGCGCCTGATACTGCCAGTGCTGAAATAAAACTGAGCCCTGCTGCGCGCAAAATGGTTGAAGAGAATAATCTCACCGGTGCGGCGATTGCAGCCACAGGCAAAGGCGGCTTGATCACCAAAGAAGATGTGGTTAATCACTTAAGCAGTAGCGGTTCTGCATCCGTTGCAGTAGTTGCTTCAGTCCCAGCTCCAGCTCCCATTATGGAAATGGATGCCGGCGATAAAATTGAAAAACGTGTCCCTATGACACGGTTGCGTAAGCGTATTGCCGAGCGTTTACTAGAAGCCACACAAACTACAGCCATGTTAACAACCTTTAATGAAGTTAATATGGAGCCAGTGATGACACTGCGTAAGCAGTACAAGGAGTTATTTGAAAAAACCCATAACGGTGTTCGACTCGGTTTTATGGGCTTTTTTGTAAAAGCTGCCTGTGAAGCGTTAAAGCGTTATCCGGCTGTCAATGCCTCGATTGATGGCGATGATGTGGTTTATCATGGCTATCAAGATATCGGTGTCGCTGTATCTTCTGATAAAGGTTTGGTGGTGCCGGTTCTGCGCGATGTAGAAAATATGGGTTTGGCAACAGTCGAAGATACCATTCGCAGCTATGGTTCTCGTGCTCGTGACGGCAAATTAGGCTTGGAAGAAATGCAGGGTGGCACCTTTACCATTACCAATGGTGGAGTGTTTGGCTCGTTACTTTCAACGCCGATTTTGAATCCTCCACAAACTGCTATTTTAGGTATGCACAAAATTCAGGATCGCCCTATGGCGGTTAATGGCGAAGTCAAAATATTGCCCATGATGTATTTGGCGCTGTCTTATGATCATCGTTTAATTGATGGTAAAGAAGCGGTGCAGTTTTTGGTTTGTATTAAAGAATTATTGGAAGACCCCGCCCGTATCCTTCTTGAAATATAAGTTTTTGATCAGAGAGTTTTTATGTCTAAGTTCGACCTTGTAGTTATTGGTTCAGGCCCGGCCGGCTATGTTGCGGCTATTCGTGCGGCCCAGCTGGGGTTAAATGTTGCCTGTTTGGAGAGAAACACGAACAAATCGGGTAAAACCGGTTTTGGTGGTACTTGCTTGAATGTGGGTTGTATCCCTTCGAAGGCGTTATTGGATAGCAGTCATAAATTTGCAGAAGCGCAGGATGATTTTTCAGTTCACGGTATTTCTGCCAACAAACTCTCTATCGATATTGCGCAAATGATTGCCCGCAAAGATCAAATTGTCGGTCAATTAACCGGTGGTATTGGTCAGCTCTTTAAAGCCAATGGTGTTAAGGCGATTAAAGGCTCAGGTAAAGTATTAGCGGGCAAAAAAGTCGAAGTCACTGCTGATGATGGCAGCGTAGAAACGCTCGATGCGGATAATATTATTATTGCTACCGGTTCGTTGCCCATTGATATTCCGCCTGCACCCGTTGATCAGGATATTATTGTTGACTCCACCGGTGCCTTGGAATTTTTGCAAACCCCTAAGCGCCTCGGCATTATCGGTGCTGGTGTTATTGGTTTGGAATTGGGTAGTGTCTGGGGTCGTTTAGGTGCCGAGGTTGTTATACTCGAAGCGCTAGATGATTTTCTGCCAAATATCGATAAACAAATCGCCAAAGAAGCTAAAAAACTATTCACTAAAAAACAGGGTATGGATATCCGTCTTGGTGCCAGAGTGACCGCTACCGAAGTGAATAAAGACAAAGTGACGGTTACCTACGTTGATGGCGATGGTGAAAAACAGGAAGTATTCGATAAGCTGATTGTTGCCGTTGGTCGTCGCCCACAAACCGAAGGTTTATTGGCCGGTGACTGTGGTGTGATTATGGACGAGCGTGGCTTTGTTTACGTTAATGATTACTGCGAAACTGATATCCCCGGCATTTACGCCATTGGTGATATTGTTCGTGGCCCGATGCTGGCGCATAAAGGCTCCGAAGAGGGTGTTATGGTGGCAGAACGTATCGTCGGTAAAAAAGCTATGATGAATTACGACTGCATCCCCAATATTATTTACACCCATCCTGAGATTGCCGCTGTTGGTCAAACTGAAGAACAGCTTAAAGCGGATGGTATTGCTTACAAAGTCGGGGTATTTCCCTTTGCTGCCAGCGGTCGTGCCATGGCGGCCAACGATACAGCGGGCATGGTCAAGATGATTGCCCATGCCGAAACCGATCGTATTCTAGGTTGCCATATTATTGGTCCTAGCGCGGCTGATCTGGTTCAGCAGGTGGTGATAGCGATGGAGTTTGGCTCCAGTGCTGAAGATATTGGCTTAACGGTGTTTGGTCATCCAACTTTGTCAGAAGCTGTGCATGAAGCGGCATTGGCTGTTGAAGGTCATGCTATCCATATCATTAACAAGAAAAAACGTTAGTAAATTATTGCTATCTTTTTCGCCTTCGCGGGAAAGGCAATACCTCCTTGTTTTGCTGTATAAAATATAGCCAGAACCAAACTATTGGTTTCTTATTTGGTGCGACTTGTAACCATCTTATGCAAGTCTCTGGGCTATTTTGGATCAGCCCTTGCCCTCAATCAGACCAATCTGTTTTTGATCCATATTTTTGCTGTTTTTTAGCCAATAAGGTTTGCGGTTCTGGCTGAAATTCGGGAGAATACTGCACCAAAATTTGCTGGCAACCGTTATTTTGACGTTGTCATGTCAGGCAGCCAAACCGGCTAAATCGAAACGGTGATCAGCTTTTTTAGCTGATGACCACCTATTTCACAGACCAAGACGGTATACAATATGAACCTTCACGAGTATCAGGGCAAACAATTGTTTGCCGAGTACGGTTTACCTGTATCAAAGGGTTATGCCTGTGATACACCGGAAGAAGCAGCGCAGGCTGCTGATCGTATCGGCGGCGACAAGTGGGTCGTTAAAGCTCAAGTCCACGCTGGAGGCCGAGGTAAAGCAGGCGGTGTTAAGTTGGTGGACAGCAAAGAAGATATCAAAGCATTTGCACAAAACTGGTTGGGCAATAACCTGATCACTTATCAGACTGATGAAAATGGTCAGCCGGTAAGCAAGATCCTAGTTGAGTCCTGCACCGATATTGATCAGGAATTATATCTTGGCGCTGTGGTAGATCGTTCAAGCCGTCGTATTGTGTTTATGGCATCGACTGAAGGTGGTGTTGAGATCGAAAAGGTGGCTGAACAAACACCGGAAAAAATTCTTAAGGCTGAAATTGATCCAATGGTTGGTGCTCAGCCATACCAAGGCCGTGAGTTAGCATTCAAACTGGGTCTTGAAGGCGTTCAAATCAAGCAGTTTGTTAATATCTTTTTAGGTTTGGCTAAATTATTCCAAGACTTTGATTTGGCCTTGATTGAAATTAATCCTCTGGTTATCACCGATGAAGGTAACTTGCACTGTTTGGATGCCAAGCTAGGCGTGGATAGCAACGCTATGTACCGTCAGCCCAAGCTAAAAGAAATGCACGACCCTTCACAGGAAGATGCGCGCGAAGCACAAGCCGCTCAGTGGGAATTAAATTATGTGGCCTTGGATGGCAATATTGGCTGTATGGTTAATGGTGCCGGTTTGGCGATGGGTACTATGGATATCGTTAAATTGCACGGTGGTTCTCCAGCCAACTTCCTTGATGTGGGTGGCGGTGCAACCAAAGAGCGCGTTTCCGAAGCGTTCAAAATCATTTTGTCAGACGATACCGTACAAGCCGTACTGGTTAATATCTTCGGTGGCATTGTTCGCTGTGACCTGATTGCAGAAGGGATTATCGGTGCGGTAGAAGAAGTTGGTGTTGAAGTTCCGGTGGTTGTTCGTCTTGAAGGTAACAACGCTGAATTGGGTTCAAAAATTCTGGCCGAAAGTGGCTTGAACATTATTGCCGCAACCAGTTTGAAAGAAGCTGCCGATGCAGTGGTTAAAGCAGCGGAGGGCAAATAATGAGTATTTTAATTAATAAAGACACGAAAGTGGTTTGTCAGGGTTTTACCGGTTCTCAAGGGACTTTCCACTCTGAGCAGGCGATTGCCTACGGTACCAAAATGGTGGGTGGTGTAACCCCCGGCAAAGGTGGTCAAGAGCATTTAGGTCTGCCGGTATTTAATACCGTTGCTGATGCTGTTGAAACAACGGGTGCCGAGGCTTCTGTTATTTATGTTCCGGCCCCCTTCTGTAAAGATTCGATCCTTGAAGCTGTGAGTGGCGGAATTAAACTGATCGTCTGTATTACTGAAGGGATTCCTACCTTGGATATGCTGGAATGTAAGGTTCGTTGTGATGAAATGGGTGTTCGTCTAATTGGACCTAATTGTCCAGGTGTTATCACCCCAGGTGAATGCAAGATCGGCATTATGCCAGGTCATATTCATATGCCGGGTAAAGTCGGTATCGTCTCCCGTTCGGGTACTTTGACCTATGAAGCGGTTAAGCAAACAACAGATGCTGGTTTTGGTCAGTCTACTTGTGTCGGTATCGGTGGTGATCCAATCCCCGGTTCTAACTTTATCGACATCTTGGATATGTTCCAAAATGATCCAGCCACCGAAGCAATTGTTATGATCGGTGAAATCGGTGGTACGGCAGAAGAAGAAGCGGCCGCCTTTATCAAAGCCAATGTTACCAAACCCGTTGTCTCTTATATTGCTGGTGTAACTGCACCTGCCGGTAAACGTATGGGTCATGCCGGTGCGATTATTTCTGGCGGTAAAGGAACTGCTGATGAGAAATTTGCTGCGCTGCAAGATGCTGGCGTCAAGACAGTTCGCAGTTTGGCTGATATCGGTGGAGCACTGGCCGAGCTTGCCGGTTGGTAAGTTTTGATTGCTTGTTTTTAAAAAGGGATGCTTTTGCATCCTTTTTTTTGGCTTGGATATTTGGCTAATGGAAGATACTAAAATAGGCTGTAAAACCACTATCAGAGCTTGGTAACCCAGCACCATGCCCACTGCGCCATAGTCAGCGTTTGTACGGATAGCTAGATAATGGCGTCAATTTCTATCGAAACAGCTATTAAAAGGCCCTTGAAAAGCCTTATTTCACCCCCATATGCCGTATAACTTTCCACTCCAATGCGCGTCATTGGGTTTAAATGTAAAAAACCGGTACTTTCAGGAGTTTGAACACGATGACCACAGTCACCGATAAAGAAACCTTAGGCTTCCAGACAGAAGCCAAGCAACTGCTGCAGTTAATGATTCACTCTCTTTACAGTAATAAAGAGATCTTTCTGCGTGAGCTTATTTCTAATGCCTCTGACGCTGCTGATAAATTGCGTTTTGAGGCCCTCTCTGATGGCACTCTGTATGAAGATGATCCCGAATTAAAAATTACTATCGAGTTTGATAAAGAAGCCAAAACCATCTCCATTACTGATAATGGTATTGGTATGTCAAAGGAAGATGTGATCAACCATCTGGGCACGATTGCCAAATCGGGTACTGCCGAATTTATGAGCAAGCTTAGCGGCGATCAGCAAAAGGATTCACAGCTGATCGGTCAGTTTGGTGTGGGTTTCTATTCCGCCTTTATCGTTGCTGAACGAGTAGAGGTTAAAACCCGTCGCGCAGGTTTACCGGTTGCCGAGGGTGTTCACTGGGAATCAAAAGGTGAAGCGGAATTCAGTGTCGAGTCAATCGAAAAAGCAGATCGTGGCACCACCATTATCTTACATCTGAGAGAAGACAGTGCAGACTTTGCTGATAATTGGCGCATTCGTTCTGTCGTTAAAAAATACTCAGATCATATTTCGCTGCCAGTGATGATGGAAAAGCCAATCACCCCTGAGTTTGATGAAGAAGGCAAAGAAAAGCCAGTTGAAGAAAATCTCGAGCCAGAATTTGAAGCGATTAATGACGCCACCGCACTATGGACCCGTTCGCGTAGCGAAGTAGAAGATGACGAATATAAAGAATTTTACAAGCACGTCTCGCATGATTATGAAGATCCACTGAGCTGGAGCCACAACAAGGTAGAAGGTAAGCTGGAATACAATAGCTTGCTGTATGTGCCGAAAAAAGCCCCTTTCGATATGTGGAACCGCGATGCCACCAGAGGTTTAAAGCTCTATGTACAGCGCACCTTTATTATGGATGATGCTGAGCAATTTTTACCGCTATACCTACGCTTTATTAAAGGTGTGGTGGATTCTAACGATTTATCTTTAAATGTATCCCGTGAAATCCTGCAACAAGACCCCGCTGTTGATTCCATGAAAAGCGCGTTAACCAAACGTGTATTGGATATGTTAGCCAAAATGGCAAAGAAAGACCCTGAACAATATCAAGCTTTTTGGAATGAGTTTGGTCAGGTGCTGAAGGAAGGTCCGGCGGAAGATTTTTCTAACAAAGAAAAAATTGCCAAACTATTCCGTTTCGCCTCCACCCATAGCAATAGCGACGTTCAGGATCAGTCGTTGGAAGGCTATGTTGGCCGGATGAAAGAAGGTCAGGAGAAAATTTACTATGTGGCCGCTGAAAACTATACAACCGGTAGTAATAGCCCGCACCTAGAAGTTTTCCGTAAGAAGGGTATCGAAGTATTGGTGCTATTTGATCGGGTAGATGAGTGGCTGATGGGCCATATGATGGATTTTGATGGCAAAGGATTTCAAGATGTCGGTAAGGGCGAGCTGGATCTTGGCGAGCTGGAAGATGAAGCCGACAAGCAAGAGAAAGAAAAGCTCGAAACCGAAAATAAAGATTTGGTTGAGCGCGTTAAAACTGTGTTGGATGCCAAGGTGCAAGAAGTGCGTGTCACTAATCGTCTGACTGATTCGCCCGCTTGTTTGGTGGTAGGTGATGGTGATATGGGTGCACAGATGCGTCGTATCCTCGAACAGGCCGGTCAAGCCATGCCCGAGACAAAGCCCATTTTGGAGCTTAATCCCGAGCATTCACTGGTACAGAAGCTTGATCAAGAAAGTGATGAAGACCGCTTTTCCGATTTGGTGGAGATTTTATTTGATCAGTCAATGCTGGCAGAGGGTGGTCAGTTGGAAGATCCAGCCACCTATGTTCATCGCTTGAATAAGCTGCTACTTGAATTAAGCAAGTAAGATAAGTCTCGCCGGCTGGATTGCCATCATCTCCGCCGGCGGTATGCTACAATTCTGGTTGTTGATAATTATAAGGCGGTCTTTATGACTCAGCGCCACAAAATCGCCGTACTTGGCGGGGGCAGTTTTGGTACTGCTATCGCTAATATTATGGCCGAAAATAATCATGATGTCTGTCTGTGGTTGCGCAATCAGGATCGTGCGGATGAAATAAACCGCGACCATATCAATAGCGCCTACCTTCCTGATTACCCGTTAAATCCTTTGCTAAAAGCCAGTACTAGTTTGGCTGAATCTGTCACGGATTGCGATATTATTTTTATGGCTGTGCCCAGTCATTCTTGCCGGGCAGTCGCGGCCGAGGTTGCACAATATATTGGCAAGGCTGTTATTGTTGTCAGTACCACCAAAGGTATTGAGCATGACGGCTTTAAATTAATGAGTGAGGTACTTAGTGAGCAATTGCCCGATGCAAGAATCGGCGTATTAAGCGGACCTAATCTGGCCAAGGAAATTGTAGCAAAACAAATCACTGCAACCGTGATTGCCAGCGCAGATGAAAATCTTAACGATACTATCCAGGCCTTACTTCACTGCGCTAATTTTCGTGTCTATGCCAGTTCCGATGTATTTGGTGTTGAGTTGGGCGGGGCGCTAAAAAATGTTTATGCGATTATGGCGGGTATGGCAGCGGCACTGGGGATAGGCCAAAATACCATTAGTATGTTGATTACCCGCAGTCTGGCAGAAATGAGTCGCTTTGCGGTACAAAAAGGCGCAGACCCTATGACCTTTTTAGGTTTGTCGGGAGTCGGTGATTTAATTGCTACCTGTTCATCACCACTCAGTCGTAATTACCGAGTTGGTTATAAATTAGGTCAGGGTAAAAACCTTGATGAAATTGTTGCTGAATTAGGTCAGGTGGCTGAAGGTGTTAATACCTTGAAGCTACTTAAAGAACAGGCGGAGCAACTAGAGGTATATATGCCGTTGGTTAATGGCCTTTACGATATTATCTACATGCAAAAAGACATTAATGATGTGGTCGGTGCGCTGATGTTTGCTGAGCAAAATCGCGATGTCGAATTTAATATTAAGTAAGTTGCTGCTATGAATATCGTGATTCTACGCCACGGCGAAGCAGAAACTTATGCCAGCAGTGATGCGCAAAGAAACCTGACTGACCATGGCCGAAAGCAGGCGCAACAGGTGGGTTTATGTCTAAAAGAACTTACCATAAACTTTGATCAAATCTGGGTTAGCCCTTATCGACGCGCGCAGCAAACGGCTGATGGCGTATTGTCCCAGCTGGGTTCTATTGCCAGAGAAACCGATAATAGCTTAACCCCCGAAAGCTCAGCCTCTGGCTTAGTGGATAGACTTTCCACACACAACGGTGACCTGTTGATTGTAAGCCACCAACCCCTAGTTAGTACCCTAGTAGGCTTGTTAGTCAATGCCGATCAGCGATCGGGTCCGTTGATGGCACCCGCCAGTATGGCATTGCTAAGTGCTGACGTTCTGTTGGCGGGCTGTTGTCAGTTGCAATGGCTGCGCCATGCGCCCACTTTTGAAGCGGTTATATAATGTCAGCTATAGAGCGAAAGTTTTTCGTAAACGGTTATCAGCTGGCGGCCAAAGAATGGAATGCTGGCGCAGAAATAAAAGTGATTGCCAGTCATGGCTGGCTAGATAATGCCGCCAGCTTTGATATTTTGGCACCGCTGTTAAAACACTGTCATATTATGGCGCTGGATTTGTCCGGTCATGGTTTAAGTGATCATAAGTCACCGCAGGCCAGCTATAATATCTGGGATGATCTATTAGATATTTTGGCAATTGCGGATGAGCTTAGTTGGGAGACATTCAGTTTGCTGGGCCATTCCCGTGGTGCCATGATTAGTATCTTATTAGCCGCCTCTATGCCACAGCGCATTAATAAGTTACTGATGTTAGATGCAATCCTGCCACTGCCTATCAGCGTGGCAGATACGGCGCAACAATTGAATCAATTTTTAGTGCAGCGCCGTCAGCTTCCGGATAAAAAACCGCCAAGCTACTCAACCATTGATGAAGCAGTGCAAGCGCGTTGCAAGGCGATAGATATCTGTCCTGCCATGGCTCATCTTATTGTTGAGCGTGGACTAATGGTTAAAGAGGGGCGTTATTTCTGGACAACGGATTCGCGCCTAACAACCACATCGGCTTTTAAAATGACAGCCGAGCACAATCAAGCAATCTTTAAAGCCGTTGCTATTCCGTGCCTGTTGTTGATAGCCGAAGATGGCCTGGGTACTAAAAAACAGTATAAAAAATTTCCTGAACAGTTTACGACATTAAATTACCAAACCCTTCCCGGCCGTCATCACTTTCATATGGAAGAACAGGCTGCTGAAATTGCTGTTATCGCCGAGCAATTTTTCTTAGGGCTTGATTAGTTTTTTATCGCTCCTGCCAGCATTATTTATAGGTTTATTATGGTTTCAAGTGATTCAATTGCGCAACAATTGACAACGATCAGAGACTACATTCGATGGGCGACATCATGCTTTAACAAGGCGGATATCTACTTTGGTCATGGCACCGATAACGCTATGGATGAAGCGCTGCGCTTGGTGTTATTTAGTGCGGGTATTCCTCTGGGCAGTCAGACCGATTTTCTCGATGCCAAGCTTAGCCAGCAGGAACGCCTGGCGGTATTGGATTTAATTGCGCAGCGGATTGAGCGACGTATGCCATTACCATATTTAACGGGTGAGGCATGGTTTGCCGGCTTGGCCTTTAAGGTTGATAACAGAGTATTAATTCCACGTTCGCCTATTGCTGAATTAATCCAGCGAGGTTTTGAACCTTGGCTGGCCTGTCAATCAGGCCCAAATATTCTGGACCTCTGTACGGGTGGTGGTTGTATCGGTATAGCTTGTGCGCATTATTTTGAGCAGGCCAGTGTTGATTTGGCCGATCTATCAGCTCTGGCCCTAGAGGTCGCCACTGAAAATATTACTCGCCATGAATTAAATCATAGAGTAAGGACGGTACAGTCTGATCTATTTAGCAGCTTGGCAGGGCGCCAATACCAGTTAATTGTCAGCAACCCGCCCTATGTTGATAGCGAAGATTTGGCGACTATGCCGGCTGAATATCAGCATGAACCGGCAATGGCGCTAGGTTCGGGTGATGATGGTTTGGATATCACGCGTCGTATACTCAACCAAGCGGCTAATTATTTGGCTGAAGAGGGTGTGCTGGTGGCTGAAGTGGGCAATAGCGGTGTTGCGCTTGAGCAGGCTTACCCCGAGGTGCCATTTACTTGGGTAGAGTTCGAGCGGGGCGGCCATGGTGTGTTTGTATTTACTAAGGCTGAGTTGCAGCAGTACTTTCCTGACGAATAGCCGAGAATAACGTATACTCTAGGCTTGTTAATAGATTGATAAATTATTGGGACGTTCCATGTCAGGCAATACCATTGGTAAGCTCTTTACAGTCACCAGTTTTGGCGAAAGCCATGGTAAAGCGTTAGGCTGCATTGTTGACGGCTGTCCACCGGGGCTGGCTATTTCCGAGGCTGAACTGCAGGTTGATCTCGATCGACGCAAGCCGGGCACCTCCAGATTCACTACCCAGCGCCGTGAAGGGGATGAGGTGCAGATTTTATCCGGTGTTTTTGAGGGCAAAACCACTGGCACCTCAATTGGCTTATTGATTGAAAACACCGATCAGCGTTCCAAAGACTATTCCAAAATTAAAGACCGTTTCCGCCCTATGCATGCGGATTACACCTACGCGCAAAAATACGGTGATCGCGATTATCGCGGTGGCGGCCGTTCTTCCGCTCGTGAGACCGCGATGCGTGTTGCGGCCGGAGGTATTGCTAAAAAATACCTTAAACAGCAGGGTATTGAAGTGCGTGGTTATTTGTCACAGCTAGGTCCGATCAAAGCTGAGCATTTCGATTGGGATGTGGTAGAAACCAACCCATTCTTTTGTCCCGACGTTAACAAAATTCCTGAAATGGAAGATTATATGAATGCCCTGCGCAAAAGTGGCGATTCGGTCGGTGCAAAAATTACCGTGGTAGCTACAGGTATGCCGCCGGGTTTGGGCGAGCCAGTGTTTGATCGTTTGGATGCCGATATTGCCCATGCACTCATGGGTATTAATGCCGTTAAAGGCGTAGAAATCGGTGCCGGTTTTGATTGTGTTGACGCCTTAGGCAGTGAGCACAGAGACGCACTGTCTCCAGAAGGTTTTAAATCCAATAATGCCGGTGGAGTATTGGGTGGTATTTCCAGTGGTCAGGATATTGTTGCACACCTAGCGCTTAAACCCACCTCTAGCGTATTGATTTCCGGCGAAACCATTGATGTAGAGGGTAACTCTACAGAAGTGATTACTACTGGTCGTCACGATCCTTGTGTAGGTATTCGCGCAACACCGATTGCTGAAGCGATGTTGGCCATCACCTTAATGGATCATCTGCTTCGTAACCGTGGTCAAAATGCCGATGTGCAGTGTTCTACTCCGGTTATTCCCGCCAGCGCTCCATAGCGTAATCGTAAGCCATGTTTAGCGCTAGCGCATCCATTCCCTACTGGCGCCTTTCCAGTTTTTATTTCTTCTACTTTGCGCTAATCGGCGCGTGGTTGCCGTTCTGGCCGCTGTATTTACAAGAGAATGGTTTTAATGCTGCCGACATCGGCTATCTCACCGGTATTTTGATGGCGACAAAAATTGTAGCGCCTAATGTATGGAGCTGGCTAGCGGATAAAACCGGCCAGCGAATGAGTGTGATTCGTGGCGGTTCGCTAATCGCTTTAGTGATTTTCTTAGGTATATTCTGGCGCTTAGATAGCTTCTGGTGGCTGGTGATTATTATTGCCGGCTACAGTTTTTTCTGGAATGCCGTATTAGCGCAATTTGAAGTCGTTACTCTGTCACATTTGAAAGCGCGTTATCAAAAATATGGCCAAATAAGAGTCTGGGGTTCGATTGGTTTCATTATTGCCGTAACTACTCTTGGTTATAGTTTTGATTACTTCTCAATTTCTTGGTTGCCTTGGGTGGTTATATTTCTATTACTGAGTATTTGGCTTAGTAGCCTAACCGTCACTGAAAAACATGAATTACAGTCTAGTCATTTTGAACGTCGTTCTTTGTGGATAGTTATAAAACAACCCAGCGTCATCGCTTTTTTAGTCGTTTGTTTTTTATTGCAGGTGGCTCACGGGCCTTATTACACATTCTTTAGTGTTTATTTGCAGGATCATGGTTATAGCCGAGCTGTCACCGGTTTGTTGTGGTCACTAGGTGTATTTGCTGAAGTGGTGTTATTTATTGTGATGCATAAATTACTGCAGCGATTCACTCTGCGACAAATTATGTTTGCCAGCTTAATACTCTCAGTGATTCGCTGGCTGTTATTGGGTTTTTATGTTGATAATTGGTTGATCGTCGTTATTGCTCAAATTATGCACGCTGCGACTTTTGGTAGTTATCATGTTTTTGCGGTTGAATTCATCAGGCGCTTTTTTGCCGGTGGTCTTGAAGGCCAAGGTATGGCCCTGTACAGCAGTCTCAGTTTTGGTGTTGGCGGTTCAGTTGGTGCTGTTTTGAGTGGCTGGATATGGGTGTTAAACCCTCAAATTACCTTTATTGCTGCAGCTTTTGTCTGTGTATTGGCCGTGGTGATTTCTTGCTGGGTCACTGAAGAGTATTAGCAATTACACTCTGGGTTAGATT
>NZ_CAXAHB010000027.1:0-21657 GCF_963968385.1 uncultured Oceanicoccus sp. | reverse complement strand
CAGCCTTTTTCTTAGCTACAGCCTTTTTCTTCTTCGGTGCAGCCTTCTTTTTGGCTGTTTTGGCTGCCGGCTTTTTCTTGGCGGCCTTTTTAGCAGAGGCTTTAGCTTTAGCGGCGGCTTTTTTCTCTGCCGCTTTAACTTTAGCAGCAGCTTTCTTCTCGGCAGCAGCTATTTTAGCCGCTGCTTTCTTAGCGTCAGCCTTGGCTTTAGCTAACATTTTCCTTTCAGCAAGCTTTAACTTCTTAGCATTGGCAGCGGCGCGCTTGGCACTCCACTTAGCCGCAAATGCAGCGGTTGCTTTAGCTAATGCAGCTTTATCAGCAACAGCCAGAGCAGCAGCACGAGCGGCCACCTTATCTTTTACAGCCAGCTGAGCGGCTTTTGCCTTAGCTGCAGCCGTCGCTTTAGACACTCTTAACTTGGCCGCTGAAACCTTGCCACGTAAAGCCGTTGCCTTAGCACCTGACTTAACAGCCGCTGCGCTAGCACGTTTGGCAGCATTCTTTTCAGCCGCTTTACCAGACTTGGCAGCTTTCTTCTTAGCTGCCGCGGCTTTCTTCTTAAGTCCTGCTTGTGTTTTCTTTTCAGCAGCAATGGATTTCTGCAATTTAGCCAGCGCCGCTTCAGCTTTTGCTACTGCGGGTGCTGCTACTTTTTTAGCGGGTGCTTTTTTAGCAACGGCTTTCTTAGCAGGTGCCTTCTTGGCCACCTTCCTCTTGGCTGGTGTTTTCTTTTTAGCTTTTGCTTTCGCCATTAGATTTCTCCTCAAAATGGGTAGATTCGTGCTAAAGCAGTTCCTTATTATTGTGGGTACTTATAACATCACAGAAAAACCAATAAGAAAACTAACACTAATTATTAAAAATCAGTTTAATTTTTAGACCAAAAACGGGAAATAAAAAAGTTTTTTTACACTTTTAGGCGTTTTTTTTCAGATTTTTCTATCATTCTTTAAAAAAAACGCACAATTTTGAATAAATCAGGGTTTTTTTTAAATTTTTGAGAAAAGATTTCCAGAAAAGATTTTTTTCAAGCAGAGGGTAAAATCTATGCTCCGCAGGGATATTATCAGCAATTTTTTTTAAATTTAGCTGATAACAGCGATCAACAATACGATTAGTTTGGAGTATCGTTTTTGGGTAAATACTTGTCCGCAATGGCGGCCATCATGGCAATATGATGATCGTTTTCGTTTAAACAGGGAATTAAATGATAAGTTTCACCACCGGCGTCTATAAAATACTCTCGATTTTCTTCCTCGATCTCCTCTAATGTCTCCAGACAATCGGCAGCAAAAGCAGGACAAATCACATCAACATGGTTGATATTTTTTTTGCCCCACAGTTTTAAGGTTTCACTGGTATAGGGCGACAACCATTTGGAAAAACCCAAGCGAGACTGAAAGCTAATGCTCCAGTCTTCTTTTTGTAAATCCAACGCTTGTGCCAATAAGTCGGCAGTGGCTAGACACTGTTGGTGATAGGGGTCACCAGCATCACTATATTTTTGCGGGATACTGTGAAAGGACATTAATAATTTATCGGGCTTGCCGGTGGCCTGCCATTGCTGACGAACGGTATTGGCTAGCGCGGCAATATAGAGCGGGTGGTCAAAATACTGTTTTACCACATGAATCTGCGGAATATTGCGGCGCTGTTGGTTAATACGACTTATTTGGTCGTAGATACTGCCAGTGGTAGTGGCTGAAAATTGTGGATACAGTGGCAACACCAATATATGCTCGAAACCGGCCTGCTCTAATTCTTCGACTTTTGACGCTAACGATGGCCCTGAATAGGTCATAGCGTAATGAGCCTGTGGAATATTTTCTGTATCTGCATAGGCTTTATTGAACACTTGTTGCAGCTTGGCCGTTTGCCCACGAGTGATTTTTCTTAGTGGCGACTCATTGTCCAACCAAATTTCTTGGTAGGCTTTGGTCACCCCCGGCACCCGAAAGGTAAGAATAATCAGATAGAGGATCGCCATCCATATCACTCTTGGAACCTCCACAACTCGCCGGTCACTGAGGAATTCTCTTAAAAAAGCCCTGACCGCCGTTTTAGTTGGCGCAGTCGGTGTTCCAAGATTCATAAGTACTACGGCTGATTTCATGGTTTAATTCAACTCTGTTATTCAAATGCGATGGCGTTTTCAATCGGTTGCTGAAGTTACGTGGCTTACCGAGCAGTAGATTCAAAAGTATAGTAGATTTTGCTGCAGAAAAAATAAAAGCCTCACTAGGAGGCTTTTATGGGCAATCAGAATAAATCATTTTATGACTCTAATGCGGCATAAACTTTATCGCGTATATCATCTACTGAACCAGTACCTTCCACGGCGCGATAATTGGGGCCATCACCGTTGGCTAATGCCTGATAAAAACCTACTAACGGCTTGGTTTGTTGATGATAAACATCTAAACGATGGCGAACGGTTTGTTCTTTATCGTCTTCACGCTGCAATAAAGCATCACCAGTCTCGTTATCAATACCTGGCTGTTTTGGCGGATTGAACACAACATGGTAAACACGGCCAGAAGCCTCATGAACGCGACGACCACTCATACGGGTGACAATTTCTTCATCGTCAACGGAGATTTCCAATACGGTATCGATAGCTATACCAGCGGCTTGCAGGGCTTCGGCCTGCGGGATAGTTCTTGGGAAACCGTCAAATAAGAACCCGTTGGCACAATCCGGCTGCATAATCCGTTCTTTAACAATTCCGATAATGATTTCGTCGGATACCAAACCCCCTGAATCCATCACGGCTTTGACTTGAAGGCCCATTTCAGTTTCGGCTTTAACAGCTGCACGGAGCATATCCCCAGTAGAAATCTGCGGAATACCATACTTTTCGCAAATAAACTGTGCCTGTGTACCTTTACCGGCACCTGGAGGACCCAACAAAATAACGCGCATACATCGTGCTCCTAACAAAAACTAATTATCGGTGTAGGTTTAAATAGATAGGCTACACACCCTTAAGAGGCGCAACACAATACACAGGTCACTGGCTAAGCTCAAGTTCATTGGCGACCATATTGGTCATTAAGAAAAAAAATACTGTCTGTATCGACCTTTATCCTTAAATATCAATAGTTTAATGCGAGATAATGGCAGGGTTCCGCTTTTAGATAGTAAGCGCAATAGGATTTGTTGAAAACGATTACAAGCCTTTTGCCTTGGCTTCATCCCAAAGCGCATCCATTTCCGCTAGAGAACTTTGCTCTGGTGAAGCCCCCCTACGCTTCAAGATACTTTCTATATACTGAAATCGACGCTTAAATTTGTTATTGGTTGCCCGCAATGAGGCTTCTGCATCGACTTTTAAATGACGGGATAGATTAACTACGGAAAACAACACATCGCCAAGCTCCGCTTCAATTTGCTGCTGCGACTGCTGCTTGCGGGCTGCGATTAATTCATCCACCTCTTCTTTAAGCTTTGCCAGCGCTCCGTCGATATTGTTCCAATCAAAACCGGTTTGCGCGGCCCGCTTTTGTAATTTAGTCGCACGGATTAAGGCTGGGAAAGCATTGGGCACATCATCGAGCACACTTTGTTGCTGTTTACCGGCTCGTTCAGTAGATTTAATCGTCTCCCACGTTTGTTTGACGGCTTCGGTGTCTTGGGTTTGCTCACCAACTCGACTGGTTAACGTGCCTTCGGGAAACACATGAGGATGACGGCGAATCAATTTAGCCACTAAATCCGAAATGACTGAGGCAAGGTCAAAACTATCTTGCTCTTTGCCTAGCTGAGCATAGAACACGACTTGAAACAGCACATCACCTAACTCTTCCTTGATATGCTGGATATCACCCTGCTCAATGGCATCAGCCAGTTCATAACTTTCTTCAATGGTGTGAGCAATAATGGTGCTAAAGTCCTGCACACGATCCCAGGGACAACCGTCCACAGGATCACGTAAACGACTCATTAGATAGAGCAAATCATCCAAGCTGTAGTCAGCCAACTAGCTACCCTCTTTTACCCTTGCTGCCGAAAGCACATTGGGTAGACGGGTAATTTTAGCCAATAGGTTGCCCAAGGCGGCAAGGTCAGTAATTTCCACCGTCAGTCGCATGGTCGCGGTATGGGTTTTCTTATCCGATAGTGTATTCACCGCAATAACATCGATCCGCGCATTAGCTAGCATGGTAGTAATATCTCGCAGCAGGCCGCTACGGTCATAGGCTTCAATTTCGATGTCAACCGGATAGGTATCTTGTGGCGCATCACCCCAACTCACTTCAATAATACGATCAGGTTCGCTATGTTGTAATTGCAACACATTGACACAATCCTGACGGTGCACGCTAACACCACGACCCAGTGTGACATAACCAATAATCAGATCACCGGGCAATGGCTTACAGCAATTGGCAAATTGTGTCAGCATATTACCAACGCCACGAACATTGATATCGTCATGACGAATTTTTTCGGACTTCTCTTTGGTAGAGGGCAGTATGGGCGCTGGCTCAGGCACCTCATCAAATAAATGCTGCGTCGCTGTGACAATTTGCGCGGTAGTAATATCACCGGCGCCAGCAGCAGCATACATATCATCCACTGCCTGATAGCCAAAATAGGTTGAGATACTTTTGTAGTCCAGACTACTCACGGCCAGACGCTTGAACAATTTTTCGATTAAGGCGCGACCCGCCGCAACATTATCTTCTTTTGCCTGCTGTTTAAACCAGTGCTGGACCTTGGCTCTGGCCCGGGTTGATTTCAGATAACCTAAACTGGTTTGCAACCAATCACGGCGCGGCGCGTTTTCCTTACCGGTCAAGATCTCAACCTGTTCACCCGTTAGCAACTGATAGGTTAATTGAACGATTCGACCATTGACCTTGGCACCGCGACAACGATGACCGACCTCGGTGTGAATATGATAGGCAAAATCCAGTGGTGTTGAACCCTGCGCCAAATTGACCACATGGCCATCCGGGGTAAACACATAAACTCGATCCTGCGCACGCGAAAAATGCTCCATCACCTCAGTAGCGCCGCTATCAGTTTCTTCCTGCCAATCCAGCACCTGCCTTAACCAGGCAATTTTATCTTCATAGCTATTGCCGCCCTGCCTGTCACTACCTTTGTAGCGCCAGTGAGCACAGACACCAAATTCCGCTTCTTCATGCATTTTAAAGGTGCGGATTTGTATTTCTAGCACTTTGCCTTCAGGGCCAATAACCGCGGTATGTAAGGAGCGATAACCGTTGTCCTTGGGGTTGGCAATATAATCATCAAACTCATTGGGAATATTGCGCCACAAACCATGAACCGAACCTAACACGGCATAACAGTCTTTGATTTCGGGGACTAAAATGCGCACGGCACGAATATCGTATACCTGTGAAAACCCAATACCCTTGCGCTGCATCTTGCGCCAGATACTGTAGATATGTTTTGCCCTGCCGGTCAGTTCGCTCTCAATACCCTGACGGCTAATCACTTCGCTTAATGAATCGATTACTCCATCGATATAGCTCTGCCGGTATAAACGTTTTTCATCCAGCAGTTTGGCAATTTTTTTATAGGCAACTGGCTGTAGGTAACGAAAAGATAAATCTTCAAGCTCCCATTTAATATGGCCAATACCTAAACGATGAGCCAATGGGGCATAAATATCATGCACCTCCCGCGCTACCCGATAACGTTTCGCAGGGTTGTTTTTGACAATACGAATAGCACAGGTACGCTCTGACAATTTAATCAGCGCCACTCTTACATCATCAACCAGCGCCACCAACATTTTACGAATATTGTCCTTTTGCGCCTCGGCTTGACCTAACACCGGATTATCGCCAGAGATAACACGACTCATGGCAGCCATACGCATAACCCCTTTGATCATGCGTAAAACATCCTGACCAAATTGTGCTTCGATCGCTGCGAGCGAGAGTTTTTCTTCACGCACAGCGCGATAGAGTATGGCGGCAATTAACGTGGGTTGATCCAAGTGCAAGTCGGCCAAAATTTCAGCCATCTCTAGGCCAATACGGAAGCTACTGGTCCTTTCATCCCAAGCTTTATCGGAGATAGCAAAGGCCTTTTGCTCGGCTGCATAACTTGTTTCACAAGCTGTTTTTAATAGCTGAGTGTCAAAACCCGCATCCACAGGCAAGCGTGCGAGCCATTGCTCGATATCGACCGAACCATCGGCCTTTTCTGGTTGTTGTTTACGAACTGTAACCATTGCTTGTTATTAACCTTGTTGACTGGTCAACCCTGACACAGTTGTGCAATGTTATTTCGAGAAGTGATTAGAAGCACTAAATAGAAGGCTTAGTTATTTAAGTGCTGAATCAAACACTCCCGTTGATAAATAGCGATCACCCCGATCGCAGATAATCGCGACTATAACGGCATTTTCAACTTCGGCCGAAATTTGTAACGCTGCCGCCACCGCACCACCGGAGGATACTCCGCAAAAAATACCTTCTTCCGCAGCCAATTTTTTCATGGTGTGTTCTGCCTGTTGTTGATCGATATCCATCACTTTATCGACCTTGCTGCTATCAAAAATGGTGGGCAAATAGGGTTTCGGCCAGCGGCGAATACCGGGGATACTTGAGCCGTCTTGTGGCTGTAAGCCTACGATCTCGATTGCCGGATTTTGTTCCTTCAAATAACCAGAAACCCCCATAATGGTACCGGTGGTTCCCATGGAACTGACAAAGTGAGTGATTTTATGCTCACTTTGTTGCCAAATCTCAGGACCAGTGCCCTGATAATGGGCAATCGGGTTATCGCTGTTGGCAAACTGGTCCAATACCACCCCTTTACCGTCAGACTGCATTTTCAATGCCAAATCTCTAGCGCCTTCCATACCGGATTGCTGAGACACCTCAATCAGCTCGGCACCATAGGCAGCCATCGCCAATTTGCGCTCCGAACTCATATGGTTGGGCATAATCAGTACCATCTTATAGCCCTTAATCGCCGCCGCCATCGCCAGAGCGATACCGGTATTGCCACTGGTGGCTTCTATCAGAGTATCACCGGGCTTAATATCGCCGCGGGCCTCTGCTCGGTTAATCATACTCACCGCTGGCCGATCCTTGACTGAACCCGCCGGATTATTGCCCTCCAGCTTTAACAGGATGGTATTACTGGTATCGCCAGCCAGACGCTGCAAGCGGACTAGAGGCGTTGACCCCACATAATCTTCAATGGTCGGAAAAGCCATATTTCACTAAAGCCTGATTAAAAAAAACAAACGATTAAAGCCGAACTATCCAGCCATAAAATTCAGCGCTGATGATACACTGACAGAGAGCTAGCGACTAGCTACAACGGTAGCAGGATGATGCTTAATGCTAGGGCTAGCTGGAACTAAACAGCTCCCGACTGCGTAGAGGCTTGTCACCCAGATGGGCCTGTAAAGCCTGACGGCAGAGCAATTTGGCGGCTCGGCGCGCCTGCTCGGTAAATTCGCCATTGGCAATGGCCAATATGTCAGCGCCGCTGAATACTGTAGCGGCGATGGCTTGGCCAGAATCTTGACGAACAAAGCCGTGATCGGGATAAAAGCGATACTGCTGATCGGCCTCTAATGGTTCGCCACTATCAACGTCCACCGATAAATCAAAACCATAACCTAATTCGGATAACAGGCTTAACTCAAATTGTCTTAACACTACATCAATCGTCGGGCTAGTTGATAAGCTATTGCTGACCCATTCATACAAGGTGTAGATGTCACTGTGTTGTTCATCCGCCTGCAATAAACGACTGAGCAACTCATTTATATATAAACCACTAAACAGCCGCTTGCCCTGCAAGGCAATGGGAACACCGCGACTTTCAAATTGAGTCATGGTTTTTAATTCTCCTTTGCCGCTCCAGCTAATTAACAGCGAGACAAAAGGCTGCAGGATACTGCGACGTTGCTTGGCAGTTTTGCTATTAGAGCGAACCCCCTTAACAACACCGCTGACTCTGCCGTAATCGGGGGTCAGAAAGTCGACGATCAAACTACTATCGCGGTAATTTCGGGTATGAAGAATATAGGCTGGCTGAGATTCAATACGCATAGGCAATGATTACGAATCAAAATCGTTATAACCCAAACTCCGTAGGGCTCGCTCATCATCGGACCAGCCAGATTTTACTTTTACCCAGAGTTTGAGCATCACTTTGCGGTCAAACATTTGCTCCATATCCAATCGCGCTTCCTGACCGATCAACTTTAACCGGCTACCCTTATTACCGATCACAATGCGTTTCTGCCCTTCTCGCTCGACCAGGATTAGCGCCTGTATATGTAGGCTTTTGCCGCTATCTTTAAAATCTTCTATCTCAACAGTCATCGCATAGGGAACTTCTTCACCCAGCTGACGCATAATCTTTTCCCTGACCATTTCCGCCGCCATAAAACGAGAACTGCGATCGGTGATCTGATCTTCCGGAAAAAGATGAACCTGCTGCGGAAGACGCTGATTAATACTGCTTTCAAGCGCATCAAGATTGGTGTGATTGAGTGCTGATAATGGAATAATTTCTGCAAAATCCATCTTTTCTTTACAAACATCTAAAAAAGGGAGTAGCTTGGATTTATCCTTTATTTGGTCAATTTTATTGATCACTAAAATTATCGGACAGTCGGCACGCTTCACCTGCGCTAATACCCATTCATCTTCGTCCGTCCACAAACCTCGCTCCACCACAAACACCACCACATCAACATCGCTAATGGTAGAACTGGCGGCACGATTCATATAACGGTTAATCGCTTTATCGGATTCACTGCCCTTATGAATGCCCGGCGTATCAACAAAAATCGCTTGAGTATCAGCTTCTGTTTTAATACCTAATAAACGGTGTCTGGTGGTTTGCGGCTTACGCGAAGTAATACTGATTTTTTGCCCGAGAATATGGTTTAGCAAAGTCGATTTACCGACATTGGGCCGGCCGACAATAGCTACATAGCCACAGCGTGTTTGTTCTGTCATAAGCGTTCTATAAAGTTAAAGATGGATCAAATTTAATCGCTATTGTGTCGGCTGCAATATATCGAGCGCGGCCTGTGCCGCTAGTTGTTCCGCCTCGCGGCGATTGCCGGCAACACCAGTAAAACCCTGCTTTAAATGTTTGATTTGGCATTCTATGGTAAATTCCTGCTGATGATCACTGCCGCTAATGGTTTGCAATTCATAATGCGGTAGCGATTGTTTTCTAGACTGCAATAATTCCTGCAAACGGGTCTTGGCATCTTTTACGGCACCTTGAACGGTGATGGACTGCAACCGTGATTGGTACCAGCGACCTACATGCTCGCGGCAAACGTCCATACCGCCATCGAGAAACATAGCACCAATTAATGCCTCTACCGCATCGGCCAGAATCGACTCACGACGGTGGCCGCCGCTTTTCATTTCACCTGGACCCAAATGCAAAAAATCACCCAACTCAAATTCCATCGCGATTTCAGCCAGCGTTTTACCTTTGACCAATTGTGCTCGCATACGGCTTAGGTCGCCTTCCCGGCAACTGGGAAATTGTTTAAACAGCGCTTCTGCCATTAGGTAATTGACAATGGAGTCACCTAAAAACTCCAGCCGCTCATTATTCTTTGAGCCGACACTACGATGACTCAGCGCCAGATCAAGCAAAGCTTTATCGGTAAACCGGTAACCTAAACGGCGCATCAGGATATCGATATTGGGATAATTTTCAGTCACTAATATACAGCACTCAATGTTATTGTTCTGTTAGCTTAATTCGCTTAACAATCAGCTTAGTCTAGCGTTTTTGGCGCTTTTAATAAGGTATAAACCAGCCATTTATTGAATGGTCCCGAGACGACTCAAACTGGGGAAATCAAAAATAGAGGGCCAGTGCAACCAAATGGCAAAGGCTTTACCGACTAAACGCTCTTCGGGCACCTGTCCCCATGAGCGACTATCGGCACTGTTATCGCGGTTATCCCCCATCACCCAGTAATGACCGGGTTTAACCGTGATAGAAAAATCACCTTGCTGATTGGTAGTCGGGGTAACCGTATAGCGATGTAACGCACTCTGCGCCAAATGCTCGACAGCTTGTAAATTTTCGGTAAACATCCGCATCTGAGGGTTGAGTGGAGGCAATTCTGCCAACAGGGTTTGCTCCATTACCTTGCCATTGACTGAAAGCACCTTGTTTTTATAGGTAACCTGATCACCAGGAAGCCCAATCACACGTTTAATAAAATAAATATCTTGATGGGGTGGAAAAAAAACCACAGCATCGCCACGCTTGGGCTGATCCACTTCAACGATTTTAGTGCCGACAACAGGCAAGCGTAAACCGTAAGTATATTTATTCACTAAAATATAATCGCCAACCTGCAAAGTAGGCATCATCGAGCCGGATGGAATTTGAAAAGGCTCAATCACAAAGGAACGCAACACCAGCACAAAAGCCAATATAGGGAAAAAAGATTTGGCATATTCGCCAATGACCATATCGGCAGCAAAATACTGTGTCAGTGACTCGCGCTGTTCTCGGCTATAGTTTTGCAAATAATCAGCAACTGCCTTGGATTCTATATAGACTTTTCTGGCGCCGGCAAAAAACAGTTTATCTAAACCCGTAATAACACCAGACAAAAAGGTCAGCATCACTAATATAAAGGCAAAGTCGCCATCTTTTAGCAGTATCACAGAAGCTGCCCAGCCAATCCAAATCGCCGTGGTAAATTTAAACAGCCATTGATTCCATGGCGGGTTGGTATCGGTCTGCAATTGCTCAACAGGCAGCTGTTGGCCACCAGCGATTAACGCATTGAGTTTCTGTTGTAGTTGAGGCCGTGCTTTCTTTTCCTGCACAAACCAGATCACCAGTGAAAGCAAACAAGTAATCATTAAAATTGTATCGACCATAGCGAATCCCATTAAATTCTCGGCTCTTGATTTCGAGCTTAGTTATCCATCTTTAATACAGCTAAAAAAGCACTTTGTGGAATTTCAACACTGCCCACTTGCTTCATGCGTTTTTTACCGGCTTTTTGCTTCTCTAGCAGTTTGCGTTTACGGGACACATCGCCGCCATAACATTTTGCTGTCACATTTTTACGTAAGGCTTTGACCGTTTGTCTGGCAACCACCTGGCCACCAATGGCCGCCTGTATAGCCACATCAAACATTTGTCGATGTATCAATTCTTTCATTTTTTCGGTTAGACCACGACCTTTCGACTGAGCATGATCACGGTGTACGATCATCGCCAGAGCATCGACTCTATCGCCATTAATCAGCACATCGAGACGCACCAAATTAGCCTTCTGAAAACGATCAAAACTGTAATCCAGCGAAGCGTAACCACGGCTGACTGACTTTAATCGGTCAAAGAAATCCATCACCACCTCATTCATCGGAATTTCATAGCTCAATGAAACCTGATGACCGAGAAATTGCATATCTTTTTGTACGCCACGCTTTTCCACACACAGCGAAATAACATTGCCCAAATAATCCTGTGGCACCAGAATATTGACATCGGCAATGGGCTCACGGATTTCGTTAATAACACCAATATCAGGCAGCGCCGATGGATTGTCTACCATCACAATATCGCCATTATTTTTTTCAACTTCATAGATGACCGTAGGAGCAGTGGTAATCAGATCAAGATTATATTCCCGCTCCAAACGCTCCTGAATAATTTCCATATGTAGCATGCCAAGAAAACCAATGCGGAAACCAAAACCCAAGGCATCAGAGCTTTCAGGCTCATAAAACAGAGAGGCATCATTTAAGGTCAATTTTGCCAGCGCATCACGAAAATCTTCGTAATCGTCAGAGGACACCGTAAACATACCGGCATAGACCTGCGGTTTAATCGTTTGAAAACCGGGTAACTGCTCAACTTCAGGCGTTTTGGCATGGGTGATAGTATCGCCCACCGGCGCACCCTGAATATCTTTAATACCAGCAACTACAAACCCTACTTCACCGGCTTTCAGGCAACCGGTTTCTTTGCGTTTTGGGGTAAAGATACCAACACTGTCAACAATATGCTGTTTGCCCTGGGATTTCATAATCACTTTATCACCCTTATTGAGCTCACCGTGTTTTACCCGCACCAGAGAGACAACACCGAGATAATTATCAAACCACGAATCAATGATTAACGCCTGTAAATCGCCGTTAACATCACCTTCGGGTGGTGGAATTAATTCAACTAACTGCTCCAGCAAGTCTTCCAGCCCCATACCGGATTTGGCACTGACTGGAATCGCATCGGTAGCATCCAAACCAATAATTTCTTCAATCTCTTTTTTGACTGTCTCTGGCTCAGCCTGAGGCAAGTCCATTTTGTTGAGAACCGGCAAAACTTCCAAGCCCTGCTCTATGGCGGTATAGCAATTGGCCACGGATTGCGCTTCCACCCCCTGAGCCGCATCAACAACCAATAGCGCGCCCTCACAAGCGGCGAGCGAACGGGAAACTTCATAGGAGAAATCTACATGGCCCGGCGTATCGATAAAGTTAAACTGGTAGGTTTTACCATCCTGCGCGCTATAGTTGAGCGTTACGCTCTGGGCTTTGATAGTAATACCCCGCTCGCGCTCAATATCCATGGAATCGAGGACTTGCTCATCCATCTCACGAGCACTTAAGCCACCGCAAATCTGGATAAACCGATCGGCAAGGGTCGACTTACCATGATCGATATGGGCAATAATGGAAAAATTACGAATTAAGTCTAAATCACTCACTAGTTAATACACCGCTGGGACAACAATAGGCAAGCGCGCGATTTTACAGCAAAGCGCCTACAGACGCTATGTAGAGGGAGGGTAATAAACTGGGTAAACACTTATAATCAGGCCGGTTCTACCCGATTAAGTATAGCTATGTTGTCGTGATCCGCTTTAGATAGCACCACTGGCTGCAAATCCCTATTGTTATGATTGACAGCGGCATGCCATTTCACCATTGCCAAGCCCGTGATAAAGCCGGTGACAGCGCCCAAAAAGGCGGCAAGGTCAGCCTGCCAGAGTTTTGAGGCCAACAGAGTACCCAGCAATAGGGTAACCAGTGGCAACAGATAAACCAGCACCGCACCCGTGACCAGTACTCGCTCAGGAATACCGATATCCACTTCTTCATCAAGGGTGAAATTCGTCGCTGGTTGGTCACGGAGTAATACCCGCAGATGATGAGAGCGCCCAGCAGCCACTTTATTAAGTAATCCATGACCACAGCCTTGCTGCGCAGAGCAGCTATTGCAGGTGCTCTGTCTTATAGTCTCGACCCATAAACAGTCAGGCTCAATGGCAACGACGCGACCGGTTTCTTTAATCATAGTAATAACAAAATAGTCATAACAAAAATGGCTCTTGTAGAGCCAATCTTAACCGATTAGAAACCGAATTATTAGCTAGCGGACTAAAACGGTGGAACGCGCTATCCGCTGGGCGGTTTTGGTAGGAATTTCTCCCACCACGGTCACTCGATGAAATTGATCGGAGTGCAGAATAACTCTGGAATAAGCCGTAGTGGCCCCTTTTTGGGCATGGCCTTCAGCAGCGTGTAGAGGATTTACCTTGGCACTTCGTTCAAGAAATACCGAAAATACCGTCATACCATCAGTAAAAGTGACCCTATCATCTTCGCCAGCAGCATGCCGATCAGGCCTGGTCGAGCTAAATCCACTAGGCAACCATTGCACCTTCCAGCTTTTATCTTTCGCTATAGTTGCCGGCGCAGGGGAAACGGGTGCCTCCTGCTGCGGCTGATAACGTCTTGCCCCAGCGGTAAAATGCTCCTTACTGAGCTCAGGGTTCAGCGTGATGTCTACAAACTGAAATCGCTCCAACACCTGTCCTTTGGAGCCAATTAGCTCTGAACGCAATAACAGGCCAGAGGCTTTATCTAGCGATAAACGATAGCCAAAACGATGAGTATCTCTGGGACGCACAATAAGATTAATTACTGAGCGACCCGCCACCCTATCCATACCGCCCACCTTAAAACGATAGTATTGATCCAACTTATTTGCAGGGTGTGCTGAGCTATTGGCGTTCGGTTGTGATTGATAAGAGTGAACCAACTGGTGACCGGGATACATAAAATCCAGCTTATGACCATGACGAATAATTTGCCGCTTTTCGCCATTAAGAAATTCAAGTCGTTCGTACTTATCGCCGTCAATCACGGCATGGGCAATACGAAGAGTCTCTATGGAACCTGGACGCTGGAAATTAAACGTGCCTTGATAGTTAAGCTCACTAAATCCATAAACCATTTTATCCAGCAATAGACGCGGATTATTTTCAACAGCCAGACTGAGCGCCGATACTGTCGAAAGCAACAGCCACGCTAAAAGTTTTGTCCACCGCTGAAAAATTAATAGCAAAACCGTTAATCCCAGAAAAAATACCGCTCAAGAAAGCCGGCGAGATAAAACCCTACTGATCTTCAATATGAGTGACACGGGCCAATGGAATAACACCTTGACCATTATTTAGCGCAGCACGCTCTGTATGACGAAGCATATATTTTTCCAAGTGTTTTTGCGCCTCGAGATTGGCTGCGGCTTTGCTGGCTGCCGCGACACCGGGAAGCTGATTGGCGGGTAAATTCGCGGTGCCGGCAGAAGAAGCCTGCATACTCACTGACTGCATAGGATAAGCACGGGATGAGACAGCCGGTTGGGGACCTTCTGCAATAACATTAAAACCTGAATTCGATTGCTCCGCTGTTTGCACACCAAAAACTACCGCTACTGCCACTGAAGCGGCAACAGCGAAACCTGCTGCAGGCTTCCACCAGGGGTGATTGGCTTGTTGCGGCGTTACCGCAGTTTCTTCAGCAATCGCCGTGGTAATCTGCTGTGAAATATCCAAATGACGGAACTCATCCACTTGTTCTGTATTTTGCAAGCTGTCGCGCACCAAGTGATAGCGAGACCAAATATTATTGACCGCCTCTGTATTCTCGGCAGCTAGCAGCCGGCGAAGCTCCAATTTATCAGCTTCCCCATCCATTAATGCAGAGACTGACTCTCGTAGATGCTCACTCATTGTTGTTCCTCATTTATCTAAACATTTTTAACTGTCATTAACATAACTATCATTAACTTTTAACCAGTGATAAACGCTCGCCGCTATCACCCAAAAGCTGGCTTCGCACCTGCTTATCAATACTTTCCCGAGCGCGAAATATTCTTGATCGCACCGTACCTACAGGACACTCCATCACATCAGCAATATCTTCATAGCTTAAACCATCAAACTCGCGCAAAGTGACCGCCGATCTTAGGTCTTCTGGCAAAGCTTTCATCGCTTTTTCGACCACAGCCTTGAGTTCTTTGCCATAGAGCGAGTTTTCAGGATTTTCTATCTCCCGAAGTGATGCTGCCGCGTCATAATATTCTGCGTCTTCCACCGCAATATCGGTGGCAGGCGGACGACGGTTTCTGGCCACCAGATAATTTTTTGCCGTATTGATGGCTATACGATACAGCCAGGTATAAAAGGCACTGTCGCCGCGGAACTTGGGCAACGCTCTAAACGCTTTGATAAATGCTTCCTGAGCCACATCTTTAATCTCGTCATGATCGCGAATATAACGAGAGATCAGCCCAAAAATTTTGTGCTGGTATTTCAGCACCAATAAATCAAAGGCCCGGTTATCGCCCTTTTGCACGCGTTCGATCAGCTGTTGATCCGACTGCGGTGAAGTTGCCATTACCCTCCCCGATCCCCTGAGAGACTCTGGCTCAGGGTTGGTAAGTTGCTTATTAACCACCGGCCTTTTTGGTTGATATTGTCTGTCAAGTAGTCCCATATAGCATAGACCATCACGGCTTGTTGGAGCGTTTGAAATTTGGGTTTTTGATTCATTGGCTCGTTATTGTTGCGTTCTATGAGTCTGGGATAGCGAATAAGTTCAGCTAAGTATCAGATTATGTTAAAAAAATCGTATCCAATAGCCACAAAATCGCCACAGAGGTTTATACTACCGGCTTTTTCCGGCTTGTGCGCATTCTTAAGTCAATGACGAATAAACATTTTCAACATGATGTACTGGTGATTGGTAGCGGTGCCGCCGGGCTAACGCTGGCACTTCAATTGCCCAAACACCTACAAGTGGCTGTTATCTGCAAAAGCGAGCTTAATGAAGGCTCCACTTTCTATGCTCAGGGCGGTATCGCTGCCGTGTTGGACAATCATGACAGCGTAGACTCCCATGTTAGCGATACCCTAACCGCCGGCGCCAACCTATGCCATAGCGATGCCGTTAAATTCACCATTGAAAACAGCCGCGACAGCGTTAAATGGTTAGTAGACCAAGGCGTACAATTCGACCGCAATACCGATGCACAACAGTCATTTCACCTAACCAAAGAAGGCGGCCACAGCCAGCGACGTATTATTCATGCCGCCGATGCTACCGGCAGAGCCGTATCAAAAACCCTTAGCCATCGCGCTTTGGAAGCGGCCAATATCGATATCTATAACCAGCGTGTGGCCATCAATTTGATTATCAATAATAAGCGCTGTCAGGGTGCTTATGTACTCAACCGTGAAAGTGATCATGTCGATGTGTTTCAGGCAAAATTTGTGGTACTGGCCACCGGCGGCGCTAGCAAAGCCTATCTCTATACCAGCAACCCCGATGGCGCCAGTGGTGATGGTATTGCTATGGCTTGGCGTGCGGGCTGTCGAGTAGCCAATATGGAATTTAATCAATTCCACCCCACCTGTCTTTATCATTCACAGGCCAAATCCTTTTTGATCACCGAAGCGATTCGTGGTGAAGGCGGCAAATTGCTATTGCCCAATGGCGAACGTTTTATGCATCGTTTTGATAAACGCGGCGAATTAGCCCCACGCGATATTGTCGCCCGGGCGATTGACCACGAGATGAAGCGTTTAGGCAGTGACTGTGTCTATTTGGATATCAGCCATAAATCGCCCGAGTTTTTGCTACATCATTTTCCAACGGTGAAAGCGCGCTGCTTGGAACTTGGCATTGATATCACCCGCGAGCCAATTCCTGTTGTCCCCGCCGCCCACTATACCTGTGGCGGTGTTATGGTCGATAACCGAGGTCGCACTGATATTGCCAACCTCTATGCCATTGGTGAAACCTCATTTACCGGCCTGCATGGCGCCAACCGCATGGCCAGTAACTCGCTATTGGAATGTATCGTCTACGGCCAATCCGCTGCCGCTGATATCGCCGCACAACACCCCACCGCACCAGAGCCAACCACCGCTGCGGCATGGGATGAATCGCAAGTAACCGATTCAGATGAAGATGTGGTGATCTCGCATAACTGGGACGAGGTTCGTCGTTTTATGTGGGATTATGTCGGCATTGTGCGTACCGACAAACGCCTGCAACGAGCGCTGCGCAGAGCCAAGCTGCTACAAAAAGAAATTAACGAGTACTACCGCAATTACAAAGTCTCTAACGATTTAATTGAGTTGCGTAATTTGGCCATGGTGGCGGAATTAATTATTCGCTGCGCTATCGAGCGAAAAGAAAGCCGCGGGCTACATTATACATTGGACTATCCCGAACCTCTTGATCAAGCTATCGACACCATTCTCGACCCCGCCATTAAAGAATAATATTGTCAGCACCATAAACCGGCCTATGCTTGAGCATCACTCGTAACCGACGCAGTTGTTGTCGATGGGTATTATCTGGCAACAACAGCAAAGAACAACCATGCCAGCTTTTGCTGCGAAAATTCAATACCACCATCCACCGCCAAACCGTTGCCGACTTGAGTCTTACTCGCTCTACTTCTTGACCACGATGCAACAGCCAAGTTTGCTGACTGTACTCAAGGCCATCAATCCAACTTCGATGACCGCTATAACAATAACGCCAAAGACAATAGCCACAGTGCATAACAATCACTGCAACTAACAGGCTAACTAAACCGGCGGATAGCGGTAAATAAAACAACGATAGAATCAGTAAAAGATGCAATGCCGCAAGATAGGCTGCGATCGATTTAGAAGGGGCAATCGACAGATAAAAGGTCGACGTCATCGCATGGCACTCCTTTGCCGCTATTCACATCAGTTTTTCAATAAAGCCTTCTAGTCAGACTTTGATTGGGAATAATCAATAATTTGCTCAACAATCGCCGCCTGCTCAGGGTCCTCTGGTTTTACCCGACCTAAAAACCAGGCAAATAACTCATTGTCCTCACATTCCAACAAATCAATAAAACGCTGCTGGTTTACTGCATCCAGTGATTTAAAGCGATGTTCCACAAACGGCACCATAATCAAATCGAGCTCTAACATACCTCGACGGCTGGCCCAGAGTAGACGGCTATAGTCATTATCAGAAATCATCAATGCAGGCTTTCCTTTAATCGTGTTTGGCAGACAGGCATTATAGCCAGATTAAAGCCCAGGCGATATGCAAAATAGCTGACAGTGGCACAGCAAACACATACTATAGCCACTAAATTTACATCCTTTACTTCTCCATCTTGGTAACCCAGTAACCATGAACGACCAGCAACAAAGCTTTCTCCCTCCGGTATTAGCAGCATCAGGCATCCGTATCGACGAACAAAATCATAGCGTGACTGATAGCAGTGGCGTCTGCATGACTGCAGCGGATAACTTTATCGCCCCGCTAAGCCACTATGGCTTTTTACAAATAGCTGGGCCAGATACCGCCAAATTTCTTCAGGGCCAGACCACCTGTGATATTGGCACAGTTAATCATGCGCTTAGCTGCGCCGGTGCCTACACCACCCCCAAGGGCCGGATGATCAGCAGTTTTCAGCTGGCTCAAACCGAAGCCGATACTTATCTTCTGAGAATGCACGCGGATATTGTTGAGTCTACCAAGGCTGTATTCAGCAAATATATTGTGTTTTCTAAAGCCGAGCAACAAAACGCCAGCCCAGACTATATTGCAATTGGTCTTTGTGGCGAGCGGGCCAAAGCAACTATTCATCAAGTTTTTACCCGCTGCCCTGATCAGGCTCATCAAGTCGTTAATCATCAAGGCAATCTGGCAATACAAATTGATACAGCCGGAAGACTGTATGAATGCTGGATTAAAACTGCAGAACTTGCGACCTTGTGGCCATTATTAAATAAAGGGCTTGAGCTGCAAGGTTCGCGGCAGTGGCAACTGCAACTGATTCAACTGGGTCTTGGTGAGGTGAGCGCCAATACCGTCGATAGCTTTATTCCGCAAATGCTTAACTACCAAATCACCGGCGCCGTCAGTTTTACTAAAGGTTGTTATACCGGTCAGGAAGTGATTGCGCGCCTACAATACAAGGGCAAACTCAAACGCTCCATGTATAGAATCAAGGTGGCGGCTGAAAAACTAGCGGCAGGTACCGATCTTTACGGTGACGATAAACAGAGTATTGGCAATATCGTCAATAGCGTTAGCCTCGATAACCATCATAGCGAAGCGCTGGCAGTTATCGCTAGCAAAGCGGTTGATCAGGGCTCGGTCGTTATCGGCAGTGATCGGGTAACGATTCAGTTACTGCCGTTGCCCTATGCGTTAAACAATGATGATTAGATAAAGGCCGTCGTCCAAACTTAAGCAACAGCCCAATCAATTGCGCCCGCACCAGAATTATTTAAATAAGCATTAGCCTGAGAAAAATGCCTACAGCCCAAAAACCCCCGATGCGCTGATAATGGCGAGGGATGCGGCGCTTTCAATACCAAATGTCTTTGCGCATCAATTAATTGCCCCTTCCTTTGCGCATAACTGCCCCATAACAAAAAGACCAAGCCATCCCGCTGCTGATTAAGCTCTGCAATAGCCCGATCGGTAAACTGCTCCCAACCTTTATTCTGATGAGATCCCGCGTTGCCTTGCTCAACGGTCAAAGTAGCATTCAGCAACAACACCCCCTGCTCCGCCCATGACTGCAAATAGCCATGAGCAGGTACCGGCAAGCCCAAATCAGTATGGATTTCCTTATAAATATTCAACAACGAAGGCGGAATACGCACATCAGGCAACACCGAAAAACACAGGCCGTGGGCCTGCCCCGGACCGTGATAGGGATCCTGCCCCAGAATAACCACCTTCACTTGCTCAAACGGCGTGGTATTAAAAGCGTTAAACCAATCCTTACAGGCAGGAAAAATCACCTTTCCCGCCTGTTTTTCAGCTTTTAGAAATGCCTTCAGTGTCTGCATATAAGGCAATTCGAACTCATCGCCTATCACCGTTAACCATGAGGGGTGCAGTTTAATCGTGGAGGAATTTGAGGTCATCGTGGTCCTTAATTACCGCTGGGGATCTGGATCATAACTATGACAAAGTGGCAGTGTAATTTCGATTAAAGCCGAATGGTTGCATACCCAGCTAATTGATAAAACAAAAAAGATTTACCGCTATAGTTGGAACAACCAGTTAATCAGCGCACCCTGTTTTTTGTGATCGCTTTTGTTCACGACGGGCTTGAAAAAAATCGGATATTACCGCAGAACATGGCTCAGCCAATACCCCGCCATGCAGCGCCACTTGATGATTAAAGTGCTTGGCATTAAATAAACAACCATTGCTTTCAGCCACCCCGGACTTGGGCTCGGTAGCGCCATAGACGACTCTGGCAATACGGGCATGAATGATGGCACCCGCACACATACTGCAAGGTTCAATGGTGACATAGAGCGTGGCTGACGGCAGGCGATAATTAGCCAATTTCGAGGCAGCATCACGCAGCGCCATAATTTCGGCATGAGCAGTGGGGTCATTGGAGAGGATGGGCTGATTCCAACCCTGCCCGATAATTTCGTTATCCAGAACAACCACAGCACCCACCGGCACCTCACCCTGCGCTGCTGCCTTTGCTGCCAGCTTCAGCGCCTGTTGCATAAAGTGCCGGTCTGTTTCTGTTGTATTCATTAGAGCTCTTTAATCGACGGCTTAACTATTTTTGAGAGGTTAGTATTGTAACCTTTAATACTTCATTCAAAAAATATATCGTTGGGCTCGTCTGTTTTGTCTGGTTAGTCTGGGGAAAGAGATTCACTATCCTCCCCTGTAACATATCCTCCATCGGTCTGGTCTGTGGGTTAATATCGCCATGAAATAGGTCCGTCCGTCCCTTCTGCCGGAAATTTACCTGCTCTTATGTCCGTACCACAGACAAATTTAATCGCAAGTCCTATTCCGTCTTGGTTCAAACCACATTGCTTGGCAGCAGGATACGCCCATCCATCATTATCTGGATAATCACAGGCTCCTGCTGTCCATATGTCCAAAGCCGACGACTTACATGCAATACACACTTTGCAGTCTGACAATCCAAGCTTCTCTCCCATCACCCATTTTTCACCATCACAAAAGACTGGTGCATAAATGCCCGATGTATCAGTCTCGATCATAGCTCCCGCTCCTTCCCCTAGTCCTCGCATATCCATTCCTACTATAGGGGCAATGATTTATCTGCTGTCTGCGCAGAGAAATAAGATTGGCCCTGAATAAAAGACAGTGGATTTTCACATCCCAGTTTCAGGACAAGGCAGGCTTATATCTCCAAAGTTTGCCGAAAGAACTAATACTTTTCACCTGGTGGTTATCAATACGTTATTTGCTGTGCTGAGCGTGTTTATGCTGCGCTACCGAAAGTTGACTATTGCCGGTGCCTATACAACCTTTGCCTACCCCATTGCACCGCTTGTCTA
>NZ_CAXAHB010000026.1:0-21958 GCF_963968385.1 uncultured Oceanicoccus sp. | reverse complement strand
TATTTGGCGGGCAATTAAGCAGCTTCTACCAACAGCTTAATGATGCTGATTATGACGTTATTCTGGATGCACAAAACAATATTAAAAGCGCTGTTATTGCCTGCCTGCGTCGAGGCAAAGTTCACGGCCTGAGCAAACAGAGCATTCGTGAAAAACCGGCCCACTGGGCCTATCGCTATCAACATGATGCCGATCAATCTCTACATGCAATTGCCAAGCAAAGACTATTATTTTCCAAAGCAATTGGTTACGAACTGCCGCAAACTTTACCAGATTACGGCATTGACCGCAGTCTGATGCAGCCGCCGACAATTGAATTACCTGAGCGTTTTTTATTTTTTGTTCACAATGCCAGCTGGACCACCAAGCTATGGCCGGAATCACATTGGCATAGCCTGATTAAGCAAGCGGCAGATAACGATTATAAGGTGCTACTTCCCTGCGGCAACGATGAAGAACTGGCCAGAGCAAAGCGTCTTGCAGAACACTATAGCAATGCGACAGCACTGCCAAAGTTGTCACTCTCGCATATCGGTGGCATAATAAGTAAAGCCGCCGGTGTAGTGACTTGTGATACTGGGCTTTGCCATTTAGCGGCGATGTTAGGTTTACCGACGGTGAGTTTTTATGGCCCTACCAGCGATCAATTAGTTGGCACTGTGGGTCGAAATCAGGCACATATGATTGCAGATACAAAAAGTTTTGGCTGTGCACCCTGTTACGGCAGACGCTGCACAAAAGATGGCGTAGACAAGACAACAGCCGACTGCATGGTATCTTTTTCACCGGACAAGGTTTGGACCACTTTGATGCAATTAATTGCCGCGCGCCGCTAGCCACTGCAAGCTATCATTCCTGCTTTAACTGCATGCTGATAAAAAAAATTATATTTAGGAAGACTACCTTATGAACCAAAATGTTAAACAATTCTTAGCAGATACCGGCGCCAAAACTCCTGTTATCTGCGGTCCAATGTATCCAGGATCAAATCCTGAGCTAATAGCAGCCGTTTCTGACAGTGGCGGACTTGGTATAGTGCAACCGGTGACTTTAACCTCACTTTATGGTCATGATTTTCGTGAAGGACTTCAGTTGATCAAGCAACTAACGGATAGGCCGTTTGGTGTTAACTTCACCATTTTTGGCGGGGCCAATAAAAAATACCATGAGCAGATGAAAGAATGGATGCACATATCCATTGAGGAAGGAGTTAAGTTTTTTCTAACTTCTCTCGGCAAACCGGATTCAGTGCTTAAAACGGCCAAGGAACATGGCATCAAGGTATATCATGATGTACCCAATAAAAAGGTGGCGCTGGCCATGCGCGACTCTGGTGTTGACGGACTTAATTGCATTAATTGGCGTGGTGGTGGCCAGACAGGTATTCAATCCGCAGAGCAGTTTATGGAGGAGTTGCATGATATTGATATTCCATTGATATGCGCAGGTGGTATCGGTAATGCCAAAGATTTCGAACAGGCTTTACAAATGGGCTATGCCGGCGTCCAACTAGGAACCCGTTTTTTAGCCACCCACGAATGCAAAATTACTGACTCCTATAAACAAGCGATCGTTGATCATTCGGAAGATGATATTGTTTGGACCAATAAAATAGCCGGTAATAACTCTTCGGTGATAAAGACTGACGATATTATGAAAGGCGGCTTGCAAACTGGTCCCGTTATCAATTTTATGTTGCGAAATCCGCGTTTAAAAAAGTATGCGAGGATGTGGTTAATGAGCAAGGGTGTTCGTAATTACAGCAAAACTGCATTTAGTGATGATGTAAAATTTTGGCAGGCCGGCAAAGGATTAAGCAATATACAGTCGGTTGAGTCAGTCGCTGATGTAATGAAAAGCTTTGCTCTTCCTGATTAGTCCAGTTCTAGCATAATCACCGAACATAGCGCCATCACGATCAAAGCCGACCGCGATTTTTCAATACAATATCGCCCTGCTTATTGCGCTTGCCAAACCAAGCGATCGATGCTGTGACCTCCGGCGCTAATTCTGGTCTTGCTTGCAATACGGCATCCAATTGATATTCACCATTAACCGGATTGATAATTAAAACACCTGACATGCCCAGGTCGGCATTAAAATCATTGATATCAATATGAACCTGATTATCTTGCAGGAAGACTTGCATCATATAGCTGCCTAACGGCATCTCATAGTTGCCGCCCAACCAAACTATAGATTCCGCATTGAGCAAACCATCAATAGCGAGTAGTTGCTGGTCAGCAATAATATGGTCAAATACAAAAACAATATCGCCTTTCACCAGCATTGGAACCCAAGGCTCCAATAAACTGATTGGCAATCGTCCTTCCAGATTATTAATGGTGATGGGATCAGTGGCGCTGGCAATGACAGTGGCCTGCAGATGATGCTCTGGCGCATCGGCTTTAACATGGACAACAGCCGTACGATCTAACAATGACAGAGGTTCAAACTCCCATGACAGGACACCTAAAAGGATCGCCTCCCCATCAATTGTGATAACAGCCTGATTGGCCTGCCCCTGCCAAACCGTGCCTTCAAGGTCGGTTAACGCTATGGCGGGCAGGTTGGGCGCCAGTAGTTGGCGTTTTTCTAATTCATCCAAAGCCAGTGGTATTAGTGAAGCAGGTGCATTGGCAATCGCTAACCCAGCGCCAACCACAACTAACATCAAAGCAATCAAAAAAGCTTTCACCGATTAAATACCCTGCCGCAGCCGCACGGACACATTGACCAAACCGGTAGCCATACCCGGGGTGATAGAAAGATCTTTAACTGATATACCATGGTCATTTTCCATAGTGCTGATCCAAGCGATAACATGATTAAAGACAGCATTTTCAAATCTTACTTGCACATCACCAGACGAAGAGGGTTGAAAACGATTCATTGTCAGCTGATTGGCTTTTACCGTGGTATCGATCAAGCGGGTAAGATTTTGTTTTGAACCGGTATTGTCAACACCTGACTTTTGCAGCGATTGATATTCTTCTGCCAATGCCTTAACAGCAAGCAGACTTTTTGTCGCCTGTTGATTTTGTTGTTGCAAGTTTGACACCGAGGCTGATAACGGCGCAAAAATCATCACAAACAACAGATACATCAAAACCACAAAACCGCCAAACAGCAATACAAGCTGCTCCTGACGACGTAAATTATTAAACCATTGCTGCATAGTGTTAACCCCTTATCCGAAGTCTGGCACGGGTTTTTCCACCCTCGGCATTGCTGCCGGTTAATTCAGCCTTTAAACCGAGCTTTGCTAAATTGGCACGAGCCGTTTCTACATCATTAAAGTCCGACGCTAAAATAGTGATACGCACTTCCGATTGTTTCTCGTTGTAGTTTAAGCTTTGCAAACTTAAACCGTTAACTGCATTGAGTACCGGACCAATTTGACTCAACATTGCAACAAAACCTTCACCAGAAGCACCTTTCAGCGCAGCCACTTTGCGACGCAATTGTCTTTCCGGATCCATCACGGCGCCACGCGGGATAACCGAGCGATAAACCTGCTCTATTTCTGTACGCAATTCCAGATTATTTTGTTCCAGTACCGAAAGCTGGGTGTAGGACCCAAGCAATTGGAATATTATTGCTGCAGCTAACAAGACTGTTGCCACTTTCCATGTTTGCCACCACCGCTTCCATGGCAGACTGGGAGCGTAGTCACCCTGCAGTAGATTGATGGAGTCCGGCGTTGCTTGGTACTGGCTTAAACCCGCTGCAATCACTGACCAGTAATCCTGATATTGCCAAGTAGCGATACCCCGTAATAGCTCCGGCAATTGTGCCGCTACTGCATCTTGTTGTGCTTGCTGGCAATAGATTATCACTTGCTCAGGTAATTGATCTGCTTCATCCAGCATTAACTGCAAGGCAAAGGTTGCAGCATCCATCTCCAGAGCAAAACCTTCATATTGTGCCGAACGCACTAACCAGCGATCTCCATCAACAACAACACTCCAGCTGTTATTGCGCAAAGGGATATAAAATAATTCTGACACTAGCTGATTGATTTCAAGAGTTTCTGGTAGGGCCTCGGCAAGACTCTGATCCAGAATATCGCGTTTGATAATCGCCACGGGGACAACGCTTTCTGCCATATTCCCCAAGGCAATATGCTGCTCTTCAATATTATCGATGCAATCGTCTTCTAACGAATAGGGAATAGTCTGGCGAAGTAACTTACGTTCATGGCGTTCGAATGCCACGGTTTTTAGGCTGATATTTTCGGCATGGGCTAACAGCGTGACGGTGTTGGTTTGATTGCACTGCGCTTGCAAACGCTCACTATCACCTACCATTAATTCGGGAGCAGCCGTAGCATTATTGCCGGCTACCAACCACTCGTAGTTATCAATACCACATGGTTTTATCAGTATTATCGAATTCACGATGACTATTTGCCTGTTTAGTTATTGTCTATGACTAAGTTTTCACTCACCGATTCAGCCATACATTCACCAAACCCAGACTGGCCTCTGGCAATGGTTTTAATACTACCATCTTGCCGACGGTGTAATACGCTGTATAAAGTGAATGCTCTGGTCAAAAAAATACTCTCTGTTTTTAGTAAAAAATACTCGCTTTTTATCGCCAAACCACTGTCACTCAATTTTGAGGCCGGATGTGCAGTGGTAAAGTCTTTCAGTTTGTCATAACCCGTTTTATGTTGGGTAAAATCCGCCGTTATATCACCATCACGCTGTTCAATTAAAAGCTCTGCGTCCAATTCCGACAAAGCCTGGCGATCGCCGGCAACATTAATGGCACGCAGTACGGTAGCCTCTGCGGTATTGACATTAAGCTTGGCACTATCGTCTAACGCTGTTACATAGGGCGCAAGCGCTTGGTATATCTGCGGTGTTATCCCCTTAACCCAACGCAATTCAGACACACTGTTAAACGCTCTATTAGCCGGTTTATAAGGCAGCTCTAAATCAGCATAGTAGCCATCTTCTGCACCACCTTCAGGCCGGACATTGCTATCACTGTCCACCCAGTCTGAAACGGCACTGGCAATATATTCTGCCTGCGATTGGTCAATCGGTTCGGCTAACTCCAGCGTCTGTAATAAGCGAATAAATCTTTCCTGTGCTGGGGTAAAACCAGCCGTCGCGTTTTTGTTATCCGACAAGCTATTAAGGTTAAAGCGCCCCTGCAAATCACATAAAGTGCCGGCGATTGCACCCCACTCTGTCGGATACTCTATGGTCTTGTTTAACCAGCCTTCACTGCGATGATCTTTATTGGGGCCATCCACCAAATCCGTTTGCAACACTTCTCGCGCAATACCTTCTACACCCACCATATAAGCAAACGCCTGCTTACCATGCAACTGATTTTCTACCCGTTTTAAGGTAACCAGAAAATCACTTTTTAACGTTGTCGCCAATAATGTGACTATCACCACCACAACCAGTGCCAGTATTAGCGCGGCACCCTGTTGCTTGGATTTATGGCTGGGCGATACTGATAACACGTCTCACCTCGCCAAAATTTTCCAGCTCAAATTTTATCTCCACGGCCAGTGGCAGGCTTCCAGTATCATCCCAATTATTTATCCACTCACCACCCAATGGGCTTGACGAGGCGTTAACTGAACCGGCATTTAAAAACGCTAATTCCAGTTTAATCACCCCTGTTAATAATAAGCTGCGCTGTTGGCCTTGGTATTCCGACTTGCGATCCAGTACCGACCAGCTTTCTCGCCACAGTTTATCCTCTTCTAAAACATAGCGAACTCGCTGCAATTCACCGCGCGGCAATTCCCGTGGGTTGTGCCATCCCCGGCGCGTTAATGTCAGAGGATAATGACTTAGCGCACCACCGATTAATGCACCTTCAACCATGTCATACTCATTGCTAATCGGTCTGGCTACGGCATTGCGAATATCCCGTTCTAAAACAGCTAATGGCAGCTGTATATCAGCAATTTGCTGTGCTTGCTCCTCATGCCCTTCAGCAGCGATTATGGCGGTACTTAACCCACTGTAAGCCAGCATCGCCACAAAGGCGGTAATTAACATCGCCAGCATCACTTCGATTAAAGTGAAACCCGCCAATGGCTTAATGCTCATCAAGGATCGCTTCATAACGGCCGATGATAACGATCTATTAAACCGGTAACGCTAACAATCGAAGATTCCTGATCATCTTCATCACTATAGACAGATACCACCACTTGAAGAAAATTATTATTTTCCGTTTTAATGGGTTTAATACGCCAAAACCATTGTTTGCCCGCCATCTTTTCAGTACCCGAGCGCTGATCGGTGATTAATCGATTACTTTTGCTATTTTCTAAATAAACCAGTTCTAGCTGATTTAATGCCACCCAGTGGGCAACAGTCTGCATCCGCAAATAGGCCGTACTGTTAATCGTGCTCATTATTTGGAACAGCAACGAAGAAACGGTCACCGCCACAATAATCAACGCCACCATAACTTCAACCAAAGTAAAGCCATGGGATTGATTAAACGCTCTGCGGATGGCTTTATTCATCGTCCTCTAACCCTGTGACTACTTTAATTCGACCGAGCTCGTCACCTTTGACAACAACCTGATTATCCGGGTTTTGCGCATCGTATAAAGTCATCTGAAAAGCACTGATTTCACCACTGGAAAGCAACCATAAGGCCGGTAGCAGGGGCGGCCCCTTTTCAGTATCCGTTAATTGCTCGACGATGCCCTGCTGTTTATCAAACACACTGGCCTGCTGGACAATGGTTCGTTTGGGTAAAATTTTGACCTCCTGTTCCGAGCCTTCCAACTGCAGTTTGACGTTAATGCCTGGGGAAAATAAAAAATCCACCGCACTGTTAGTGCCATCGGCCAACGCCCAATCACCAGCTTTATTTCGTACTAACCAGCGATAGCCATATTGTTCCGCTGTGTCCCCAGTATTGTTATCAGCCGGTTGACGATAAATATCCACCCCCCACTGACTATTACTAAGGATAGCTTCTTCGGCAATCAAGGCTGAGCTGTTGGCAAACTGCTTGGCCTCACTCAGTAAACGATAGCTTTCATTACCGCCCACATTAAAATTGGCAAAGCTAAAACCTAAAGCAATAATCAGCAGAACGATTAATAACTCGATCAGGCTAAAACCCTGATTTGGCATTATTCGAGTTTTATTGGCACTCAATTTATTCGTTGTCACCACCGTTTTTCATCCAGCTGCCAATATCGGCATTTTGGCCTTCACCACCGGTAACACCATCGGCACCCAAGCTATAAAGATCATAATCATCATCGCTAAACTCGGCGGGGCTTAGATACAAATAGGGACGCCCCCATGGATCTAACGGCAACGCTTTTAGATAGCCGCCTTTTTTCCAGTTGTTAGGAATAGGATCAACGGTTGGTTTTTCCACCAGAGCCTCTAAGCCCTGATCACTGGTTGGATAGGTAAAATTATTTAGGCGATACAGACTAAGCGAGGTATCAATCGCACTAAAATCCGCTTTGACTTTTTGCACTCGAGCATCATCGGCCTGATCCAACACATTGGGGGCCACGACACTGACCAATAAACCAATAATGACCAATACCACCATTATTTCGATCAAACTAAAACCTGATTGCGTCTTTATCATCTTTTACTATCACCTAATTTAAGGATTTGGGTTAACACTTAACATTAAAACCTGAATTTAAAGCTTGGTCTAAAAACTACGCCACTAAATTATTCATTTGGATAATCGGTAATAAAATGGCAAATACAATCGTGCAAACAACGGCTGCCATTACCAGAATCATCATTGGTTCAAACACGCCCATTAAATTATCCAGATTCATATCTAGCTCACGCTGCTGGGTGAGCGCCGACCTTGCCAGCATACTTTCCAGTTCACCACTGGCTTCACCACTGGCCACCATATGTACCATCATCGGTGGAAAAACCTCCGCCTGATCCAGCGCCCGATACAAGCTACCACCTTCTTGCACAGTAATCGCTACCTGTTGACTCGCTGCTCGCAGGCGCAGGTTGGTTAACACTGCTCCGGCTATTCGCAAGCCATCCAACAACGGCACACCACTGGAGGTTAATATACTCAGGGTCGAAGCAAAGCGAGCGGTATCCATCGCTATTACAAAGCCGGATATAAACGGTAGCTTTAATATCAAACGATGCCAGGCCATACGACGCTGTGGATTTCTCAATAATCGCCGCCAAGCCAGTATCAAAATAATAAGCTTAACAATCAGCAACCACCATTGTTTAGAAAAGAATTCACTGGTGGCTATGACTATTTTGGTTAAGGCGGGTAATTCCTGGTTAGTATGATTAAACATACCAACCAAATCAGGGACGACAAAAATCATTAACACGCCGATAACGGCCACTGAAAGCAGCGTTAAAATAATTGGGTAAATCATCGCGCCTTTTAATTTTTGCGCGGTGTGCTGACTGTTTTCTGTGTAATCGGCCAACTGCTCCAAGACAGTGCCCAAAAAACCCGCTGTCTCGCCAGCCTTGACCATAGAACAATACATTTCATTAAAAATTTGTGGGAAGTCACCCAGCGCATAGGCCAGACTATGTCCTTCCAATACTCGGGCGCGCACCTGCAGCATTAAACTTTTGATCCGCTGCTTTCTGGCTTGCTGTGCTGTTGCGGTAAGCACTTCATCCACCGGCATACCGGACTGTACCAGCGTTGCCATCTGCCGAGTAATCAAACACAAATCAGCCTGACTGATGCGCGGTTTAAATAAACCTTGAAGATTCAATCCTGCACGGGGCTTGGTAATTTTTTCTGCTGATTCGGTAACCGCTATGGGTTTTAATTGCCGCTGTCGCAACTGACTTCTGACCTGACGCTCCGAGTCACCCTCAATAACGCCCTTGACCATTTTGCCATTGCTATCAAATGCTTTATAACTGAATGCTGACATGGTGAGTCCAGCCTTAGGCTGCGGTTACCCGCAACACCTCTTCAACCGTTGTTTCGCCTGCCAGCACTCGGCGGCGTCCATCATCTAAAATTCCTCCGGCACGCTTGCGCGCTTCGGCAAGTATTTCTTGCTCACCAGCTCCCTGATAGATTAACGCCCGCAACTGATCATCAATGTCTATCATTTCATAAATACCGGTACGGCCTTTATAGCCGCTATGATTGCAATGATCGCAACCGCTGGCGCGGTAGACTGTGATATCGTCTGAGGTGCCGGACATACCCAGCAAGGCTAACTCTCCCTCGCTGGCAGAATGACCCTCTTTGCAGTGATCACATAATACTCTGACCAGACGCTGCGCCAATACGGCAACCACACTGGACGATAATAGAAAAGGTTCCACGCCCATATCTTGCAAACGGGTAATTGCACCGGCGGCGGTATTGGTGTGTAAAGTAGATAACACTAGATGACCGGTTAAGCTCGCTTGCACGGCAATTTCTGCGGTTTCGGCATCCCGTATCTCACCGACCATAACTACATCGGGATCTTGACGTAAGATCGCACGCAGACCTCTGGCAAAGGTCATATCGACTTTGGTGTTCACCTGCGTCTGACCAATGCCCGGCAATAAATATTCCACCGGATCTTCAATAGTGAGAATATTACGACTGCTTTGATTGATATGGGTTAGGCCGGCATACAAGGTGGTGGTTTTACCAGAACCGGTTGGACCGGTAACCAAAATAATACCGTGGGGTTTATGCAGGGCTTTAATATAAGCGTTATGGGTGTGCTCGTTCATTTGCAATTGGTCGAGATGCAACTGCCCCGCCTGTTTATCTAACAGACGAAGGACAACGCGCTCACCATGAGCCGATGGAATCGTTGAAACACGAATATCCACCGCATGGCCGGCCAAGCGAATGGAAATACGGCCGTCTTGCGGCACCCGCTTTTCAGCAATATCTAATTTCGCCATTACCTTTAAACGGGAAACTAATAACGGCGCCAACATACGTTTTGGCGACAACACTTCAGTCAGAATGCCGTCGATACGAAAACGCACCGTCAGTTTATCTTCAAAGGTTTCGATATGAATATCGGACGCTTGCTCTCGCACTGCTTGTGATAATACGGCGTTAATTAAACGAATCACCGGTGCGTCATCGTCGGCATCCATTAAGTCGGCGGTATCGGGAATTTCATCGGCTAAACGAGCAAGGTCGATATCCGACCCCATATCCTCGGCTACTTGGACCGCTTCGTTATTGTCTTTTTGGTAGGCTCGGGTTAAGCGCTGCTGAAAGGCGGCCTCGGATAATTCAGTAGTCAAAAAAGTCTGGCCTAAGGAACGACGCAGTTCAAGCAAAGTGGCAAGCTTTAGTCCGCTGCGATAATAAATATGCGGCTGTTCATTATCATATTGCAAAAAAACGCCATGGCTCTGAGCAAAAGTAAACGGCAATAGCTGAGATCGACTAACGTCATCGTCTGGGTTTTGGTCTGTAATCATCGCCTCGGCATTATCCATGATGCGCTCCTTTACCAGCGGAAAGACCTAGTCTCATTTCTCTGCTGCCTCTGCTTCCTTGTTTTGAATACTCCGTAGCTCCTCCAACTGCTCGCGCCACTCTGGCAGCAAGGGCAAGGCTTTATCATCAATAAGACTGACACCTTCTTCAATTTCCTCTAACTGCTGTGCGCGAATCAAACTGTATTTTTGCGCGGTGGCATGGTCCATAGCACGCTTATCACGAACAATGGTAGGGCGAATAAAAATTAATAAATGTTTTTTATCAATTTTGGTGGAGGTATTTCTAAATAATCCACCGATAATGGGTATGTCGCCCAATAGCGGCACCTTCTGAACCTGCTCAGTAACATCATCTTGAATCAAACCGCCGAGAACAATGACCTGACCATTATCTGCCAGCACTTTGGTATTTATTTTTCTCTCTTTGGTAATAAGGTTGCTGTTAAGCGCCACCCTATCTTCGGTAACGCTGGACACCTCCTGTGAGATCGCCAACACCAATGAGTCGCCTTCATTAATCTGTGGAGTGATTTTTAAAGTAATACCGACGGTCTCGCGTTGAACCGTCTGGAAGGGATTATCGGGGGTAGTGGAATTCCCTGTCGAGGTATAAGAACCAGTCACAAAAGGAATATTTTCACCAACGCTAATTGATGCCTCTTCATTATCCAGCGTTAGTAATGACGGTGTTGAAAGAATATTGGCTTCCTGATTTTTCTTTAATGCATTGATCACCACATTAAAACTATAATCATCTTTAAGTCGACCCAAGCCCAAGACTTGTCCCGGCCTAGTGCCTAACACTTGAGCAATACCGGGTGTTTGATCAATGCTGATAACATTACCATCTTTATCGGTTCCAAAAGCAGCGCCGACAATAGCAGCCCCCAGCCCAGATTGATTAGAAGACGTATAGGCACCGCTATCATTTTGGAATAGCCACTCCACACCCAATTCACGACCATCGTTATCGCTCATCTCTACAATAATCGCTTCAACCAAAACTTGCGCGCGACGAATATCCAAACGCTTAACCACAGATAATAACGGTTGCATAATGTCAGCTTCAGCGGTGACAATCAGTGAGTTGGTGCCTTCATCAGCCTCAATGGTGGCGGTAGCTTTTTGATTACCTCTGACTTTGTCATTCTTATGATTCATCCGCTCCATATTTTGCACAACCTTGGTCAACACACCGGCAAGATCTTTGGCCACGGCATATTCAAGGTAGACCACTTTCATGGTACCGCTTTGTGCTAACGGGGTATCGAGATGGGCAATTAATGATTTAACCCGCTGGCGCTCAAGTTCATCGCCACTAACCAAAACGCTATTAGTTCGTTTATCCGCCACTAATACGATTTTTTTGGTTTCAGCTTGATTTTTAGATGAGTTCGATTTTTTTAGCTGCTCCAGCATTTTTACCACTTCTTCCGCTGAAGCATATTCTAGCGCCACAATATCGGTTTTTTGTACCGCGGATAAATCAATACTTTTTATCACTGTTTTAATGCGGTTGATATTGGCTTCGGTATCAGAAATGATAATCGCATTACTGGGTGCATAAGCCGCCATATGGGCCTGCTGTGGCGCCAAAGGACGCAGCACCGGAATCAATTTGGCCGCTGAAATATTTTGTAACTGAATAACCTGAGTAATGATTTTACTGCTGATATTTAAATCATCTCCGGTGTTAACTTCGACAGGCGCGGTTCTGGCATTCTGGGTGGGAATAATACGGGTGATATCACCAGATTCAACCGCCGCAAAACCCTGCACTTCCAGAATCGATAAAAATAACTGGTAAAGTTCTTCGCTTGTCACCGGTTTGGCAGAAATTACCTGCACTTTACCTTTAACTTTGGGATCGATAATAATGGTTTTTTTCGTTGCCTTGGCAACAAAGCGAATAAGCTCATGGATATCAGTGTCTTTAAAATTTACCGTCCAAGTCTGCTCGGTTTGAACGGTAGCAGTCGGCGCCGTTTGCGCTGTAGCTATCGCGCTAACGGCAACCAATAAGACCAACATTACTGACAGCTTTGCGGTTTTCAATCCCCGTTGAAATAACCTCATAAATTTCTTCCTTATTCGCCTGTTTATTAAATTTATTACTACAGCCAATATAACTTTTACTAATCGCCCAAGGATACTAACACTTCAACTGAAGCGCCATTACGGTTGACCACAAAGGCGGCCTCTGATGCTGTCCGCATCAATTTATAAATTTCTAATGCTTTGGAGGGCTCATCTAATTCAATACCATTAATACTGGTAACAATATCATTAGTTTTAAACCCCAACTGGGCAAACTGTTTGCGATCACTGCCGGGCTTGACGCGATACCCTAACATTTTGCCATCTTTTTGCGCGGGTGATATCTGTAACACTTGCGCTAGTGAGGTCGGGTTTTTATACAAACGGTCGCGATAGCCCTTGGCAAGCTTGGTGATTCCGGCACTGCTGCGATTATCCGTTAATATTTTTTGCTTGGCTTTAGCGCTGGACGCCTGGCTGGTGGTAGCCAACGGTTTCTCTTGGTCATATAACCACAGGGACTCATAGCGACCATTGTTATCTAAAATCACATGGTCAGGCATCACCCTAGTCAAACTCACTTTATTGCCGGTTGGTAATCGGTCACCGATATAGTATCGATCCTGTTTATTTTGAAAAACAATAACCGCGAGTGACTCGCCATCATCCGGCGAATAGACGATGCCTTTTAGGGTCAGATTCAATTTGGTTTTAACGGCATTTAACGCTATATCATCGGCTACTGTAGCCGGCTTGATCTCGGTTTGTGGCGCCGATACCGCACCGACTTCACCAAACAGGTTAATCGACTGCAATTGGCTTATATCGAGATCATCACCGGTCCGCAGCACAGAACCCTCCGCTGAGGGCTTATCGGTATCATCAGGAATAGCATCACGACTAAAAAAAACGCCCGCTAACTGGACCAAGGCAAATAACAGCCACAGTATCAGCGCCCCACAGACGGCCTTATTGATCGATTGCACAGGCACAGTTCTGGCCAACTCAATAAGCTGTTGCCCAAATAGGGTCACTCTGGCCGCCACCTGTTCTAGGGTCAATCTATCACCTCAAATTTATTACTATTAGGAGGGCATTATATGAGGCATACAAGTTGATAGGAAGACTAACACCCGCTCAGTGGCAACAATTAACCGTATTATTCACACTTCACTGGAAAACGCCGAGTCATCACTTAGAATTACTCTACCTCTTGGCAAACAGTGTTTTATCTTTTTCCGCCCTGATTGCCAGTGGAGAACAACAGTAACATCCTTATATGTCATCAATGTGTCCCTGAAACTACACTACAAAGATAGTACAAAAGCAGAAAAAAACCGAGAAGAATTTGTCTTATCTAAACAGTATTAAACATTATGAGTAAGAGAATTTTTATCAATAGACGCACTGGCCTGGATCGACGCACAGGCAAGGATCAACGTCAAAATCCAAGGCTGGACCTAAAGCATAGGCGCAGACGCAAGACTGACGATCGACGGGATCTGAACCGGACAGGTGCCGAGCACTTCTATGCATTGAATAATGATTCTAACCACGGCAACCTAGGCAACCCAGGCAACCTGGATAGCCTCGACAAACACTAGCCAACCAGACTAATCATCACCCCAGCAGCAACCGCCGAACCAATAACCCCAGCCACATTCGGCCCCATGGCATGCATCAGCAAGAAGTTTTGCGGATTGGCATCCAACCCCACTTTATTTGACACTCTGGCCGCCATTGGTACCGCTGAAACACCGGCGGAACCAATCAAAGGATTGATCGGCGTACTGGAAAGTCGATTCATCAACTTGGCCATCAACACGCCACAGGCCGTTCCGATACCGAAAGCCACCATACCCAGTAGTAAAATACCCAAGGTATTCAAATCCAGAAATTTATCTGCACTCAGCTTGGAACCCACTGACAGGCCTAGAAAGATAGTCGTGATATTGATCAGCGCATTCTGGGTTGTATCACTCAGACGATCCACCACGCCACATTCACGCATTAGATTACCTAGGCAAAACATACCCAATAGAGGTGCCGCTGAGGGTAATACCAAAGCCACTAAGATAAGTAGCACCAATGGAAAGCAAATTTTTTCAACCTTGGACACAGGGCGTAACTGCACCATCACAATCTGGCGCTCTTGTTCTGTGGTTAAGGCTTTCATAATGGGCGGCTGAATCATCGGCACCAATGCCATATAAGAATAAGCTGCCACCGCAATCGCACCCAGCAAATCAGGCGCTAACAGGCTGGCTACATAAATAGCGGTTGGGCCATCGGCACCGCCGATAATACCAATAGCAGCGGCATCGGCGAGGGAAAAATCCATCAAACCCAGCGCGGTTAAGCCGACCGCGCCCAGCACGGTAGCGAAGATACCAAACTGAGCAGCGGCACCCAGTAATAAGGTTTTGGGATTGGCCAGCAAAGGGCCAAAATCGGTCATGGCGCCCACCCCCATAAAGATAATCAACGGGGCAACACCACTGGCAATGGCCACGGTATAAAAGTTGTAGAGCATGCCATTGTTAAAGCCAAGATCAGCAGCGGTTTGCACCGTTAACAGATGCAAACTGGCGCTAGCAGCTTCATAGGCGTGGAAAATATCCTTACCGGTTTCCCAGCTGGTGACTTGTAAGGCAGTAGCCAAAGCTTGCAGGACTTCCGGCTCAGCAGAATAGATCGCATTCTCGACTGCGGAAAAGGCCAAACCGGCACCGGGAATATTGGCCAGAATACCACCAAAACCAATCGGGACTAATAATAGCGGCTCAAAACCACGGTTGATGGCGAGGTATAACAATAACAGCCCCACCAGAATCATAACGAACTGGCCGGGCGCGATTTGATAAAGTCCCGAGTCGGTCCAAAGCGCTAATAATTTTTCCATACAGCAATAATTCCTGTTAGGCGATATTTAACAACACGTCGCCAACAGAGACCGTATCGCCCTCTTTGACAGTGACACTGGTTACCGCGCCCGATGTTGCAGCGCGCACTTCGGTTTCCATTTTCATGGCTTCAAGAATAATAATCACATCACCCTGCTGTACATGCTCGCCAGCGGCTACATTGACCTTAAAGATATTACCGGCCAGCGGCGCAACCACCGGCTCGCCACCGCCAACAGCCGGCGCCGTAGCCGGTGCAGCAGCCGCGACCGGAGTCATATGAGTAATATCACCACCTTCGGCCACTTGCACCACATAGCTCTGGCCGTCAACAGCAACGGTATAGACCTCGGCATCACCCGTAGCCGGTGCGGCAGTGGTAACGACTTCTTCACCGGTAGGTACCGGCTCAAAGGCATCCGGATTATTTCGGTTCTGTAAAAATTTCAGGCCGATCTCGGGAAATAAGGCGTAAGTTAATACATCATCAATTTCATTCTCGCCGGCGGCTAGCGTAATCTCTTTTTCGCTGGCAATGGCCTGCAGATCAGCAGTCAGCTTGTCGACTTCTGATACCAATAAATCGGCAGGACGACAAGTAATCGCCTCTGCACCATCCAGAACGCGGGCTTGCAACTCGGTATTGACCGGTGCCGGTGTGGCGCCATATTCGCCTTTTAAAACACCCGCGGTTTCTTTGGAAATCGATTTATAACGCTCGCCAAACATCACATTCATCACCGCCTGTGTGCCGACAATCTGTGAGGTAGGGGTGACTAGCGGAATATAACCGAGGTCCTTGCGCACCTTGGGAATCTCGGCCAAAACATCATCCAACTTATCGGCTGCGCCCTGATCTTTAAGCTGGTTTTCCATATTGGTCAACATACCGCCGGGCACTTGCGCCACCAGAATACGCGAATCCACCCCGCGTAAAGAGCCTTCAAACTTGGCGTACTTTTTCCGCACATCACGAAAGTAAGCGGCAATTTCTTCCAGCAAGCTAATATCAAGACCGGTATCGCGATCAGTATCTTGTAGCATTGCCACCACCGATTCGGTGGGGGAATGACCATAAGTCATACTCATTGAAGAGATCGAGGTATCGACATTATCAATACCCGCTTCAATCGCCTTTAATGCCGTTGCGGTTGATAAACCTGTGGTGGCATGACACTGCATATGCACCGGAATAGTTAATGTTTTTTTCAACCGGCTGACTAACTCAAAAGCGACATAAGGCTTTAACAAACCGGCCATATCTTTAATCGCAATAGAATCAGCGCCCATCGATTCGATATTTTTCGACAGCTCAACCCAGCCATCAATATTATGCACTGGGCTTAGGGTATAGGAGATAGTGCCCTGAGCATGCTTGCCCACTTTGCGCACCGCTTTAATTGCCGTTGCCAAATTGCGCGGATCATTCATCGCATCAAACACGCGAAATACATCAACACCGTTAACCGCAGCGCGCTCAACAAAACGATCAACCACATCATCAGCGTAATGACGGTAGCCCAAAATATTCTGGCCACGGAATAACATTTGCTGCGGCGTATTCGGCATCGCTTTCTTTAATTCGCGGATACGCTCCCAAGGGTCTTCACCCAAATAACGAATACAGGCATCAAAGGTGGCCCCACCCCAGGATTCCAGCGACCAGAAGCCGACCTGATCCAGTTTTTCAGCAATAGGCAGCATATCGTCCAACCGCAGGCGGGTTGCAAACAGTGATTGATGCGCATCGCGAAGTACAACATCGGTAATACCTAGGGGCTTTTTGTTGTCACTCATTACCATAAACCTTAGCGTGGAAAATTAGTCTTTAGAATTAATCACTGCATTACTATTTACGCGAACGATACTGATGAATAGCGGCACTGATAACAGCCACCAAGCGATCGTCGTTTGGGCCTGCCACGGGTTTGCCTGCCGGCGCATTGGCATTGGATATAGACATAGGCTTGGCATAACGCAGCAATAGCGCTGACATCAAGGTTGTAGCAATAATCAGCAATACCAGAAAGGTAAACACCGTACCCATGCCGTAGAGCATTAACTCAATGCCCTGCTGCATAAAATTGTCCTGCATTGTCTGCTCCCATGTTTAATCTGATTGTCATTATAAAGGGCAACATCACCAGCCAAGGTAGCCGGAATAGACGGAGACGGATAATTTACAGGTTATCCCACCTTTAGGCAATAAGTAGCGCTTTTAATAGACACCATCAACAAAGCAACAACAGCTTTATAATCAGTGAGTTATCGCTCTATACTGAGCAACTGTTCGCGCTGTGGCGCAAGCGACGTATAATCGCGCCACTGTTATCAAAGCCACTGTTACCGAAGCCAATCATTATGCGAATTATGCTAGCCCCCATGGAAGGTGTTGTTGATCACACCATGCGCACCATGCTCACCGCCGTGGGCGGCCTTGATCGCTGCGTCACTGAATTTGTCAGGGTCACCACCGCCAAGCTGCCGGCGAGAACCTTTTACCGCTACTGCCCAGAATTACACAACAATGGCCTGACCCCCAGCGGGGTGCCGGTTTATCTCCAACTGCTAGGCGGCCAGCCCGAACCCATGGCAATAAATGCAGCGCGAGCGGCTGCACTGGGCGCGCCCGGTATTGATATCAACTTTGGCTGCCCCGCTAAACAGGTCAATCGCAGCGATGGCGGCTCGGTACTGCTCAAAGAACCCGACCGTGTTTATGCAATTATTGATGCCGTTAGAACAGCGGTACCGGATAACATCCCCGTCACTGCAAAAATTCGCTTGGGATTTGAAGACCGCAGTTTATTGGGCGATGTCTGTCAGGCTGTTTTTGCTGCCAATGCCGGCGAACTGACCATTCATGCGCGGACCAAACAGGACGGTTATAAACCACCAGCCTATTGGTCGGCAATTCAAGCTATTAGTGCCAACAGCCCTATTCCGGTTATTGCCAATGGAGAGATTTGGTCGGTAGAAGATTATCGCCAATGCATCAAACAAAGTGGCTGCGCCGATATTATGCTGGGACGCGGCATCCTTGCCTGTCCCGATCTGGCCAAACAAATTACTGCCGCACAGAAGCAGCAGGCCAATACCGCTATGGACTGGTTGATGGTAGTTGAATTGTTAGCGCAGTTTTGTATCGTCACTGAAGCGGCGTATCAACGTCGATATGTCGGCAATCGGGTTAAACAATGGCTGGGGTATTTACGCCGACAGTATCCTTTGGCAGAAGTATTATTTGACGATGTTAAGCGGCTAAAATGGCCGGAGGAAATTGCAACAGCTATTGAAGTGCATAAGCAAAGCCAACAAACTTCGAGATTAAAACAACGCGTTGGATAAACCGTTGGCTGACATACAGCCAGAAAACTCAATCGCTCATCTTTAGATTAAAAGCGGATGCTACTTGATGGCAAAGGTCTTTATTAACTGCAAATTTAGGTGACTCCTCCGATATTGAAAATAGCGACACAGAGGAGCCAAAACTAAACCTAAATCGACATATCAGTCAGATGACAATTTAAAAAACCACTATGCTAACGCCTACGCCCAGACCCAGGCGGCCAATCCATACATTCCGAGAACTTCCCCTCGAACGCCTTTTGAGTACACCAAAGAAATGCACCGAAAGGACTGATCAACATCCACTGCGAGACATTTTTTTTAGTCATAATTTTCTGTTTGGAAAACGGCCCTATTCGACCAAAATCCAAATTTATTGCCGCCCAATCGCCATGGTAAAAGGCCGTAGGCTGTTGCCTAATATCATCGGCGACAGCGTATTGATTGATAAAAAACGCCAGTACCAACGAACTAAACAAAGATTTACCTTGAGTCTGCATAATATCTTCCTTGTATTGATTGAATTACTAATGGATTGGGTATTGCGAAAAGCAAGCTAGCGCAACAACCATTGAGGCATAGCGATTAATAAGGCTTAAACGGCCTAGATCCGGGCGGCCAAAAAAAACATTCCGAGAAATTGCCCTTGAACACCTGTTTAGCACACCAATAAATTGCACTGACAGAATTGACCAACTCCTTCTTCTGGACATTTTTTCCGGTCATACTTTTCGGTTTGGAAAACGACGCTATTTGACCAAAGTCCATACTTATTCTGGTCTGATCGCTGAGGTTAGAGGGCGTAAACTGCTGCTTAATATCACCGGCGACAGCGTATTGGGTGATAAAAAACGCCAGTACCAATGAACTCAATAAAGATTGACCTTGAGTCTGCATAATATCTTCCTTGTATTGATTGAATTACCGATGGGATGAGTATTGCGAAAGCAAGCTAGCGCAATACCTGCCCGACAAAGATCGGACTTCTAGCAATTAAGCATTAATATATTGCAAACAGATGAAAGCTTGATGAAGGTTTTATGACAATCAGATCAACTAATAGTGAAACAGCCTATGCGGCAGCTTGTTCAGGATCGGCTGTACTTTTTAACACTAGACTAAATCGACTTTATCAAACTGACGGATAATCAAATCCTGCTGATTATTTTCAACAGCCAGCGCCATATGATGACCGGGGTCGGGACAAAATAACTGAAGAGCATTCGTGGGGGTACCCTCCACAATGGTAAACTGGCATAATAAATGCCAATAAAGTTTGGGGTAAGACTTTATTATTTAGTGGTTGAGTTTTGAAAACCTATAAGCATAAAATTTAATTGGGGAAAACCATACAATGAAAAAAGCACTGAAAATTTTAGTTGCATTAATTGCAATATTCTTCACCCTAAGTGGAATTAAATGGATTGTAGATCCAGCAAGTGCAGCGGCTGGCCTGGGCATGCCCATTCTCGAGGGTGTAGGTCGCAGTTCTCTGATTGGCGATATGACCGCTTTTTTCCTAACGGTGAGTTTCTGTCTTTTTATCGCACTTATCTCCGGAAATCGGGTTTGGTTTTATCCCTCGATTATGCTGTTGGGAATTGCCGCTGTAGCTAGGATACTCTCCTGGTTGTTGCACGATGCCGCTTTTGTTGCGCATATGATTGCTTTCGAAGTGATCGTCGCCAGTCTTTTGTTATTCGCATCGCGCAAACTCTCAGAAGAGTAATAATCTATGACCCCAGTCGATGACTTGGGGTTTACCGATATTTCTCCCTATGGCAGTGAAATCAACACCCCTGCGATTGCCGATTTAGCGCGCCGGGGTGTCAGTTTCACTAACTACCATACCGCCACCAACTGCGCTCTAACCCGCGCCATGTTACTCACTCGGGTCAATAACCATCGCGCTGGGGGTGAAAAATAACTTTTTCATTAAAACCCCTACTTAAGCTAGCTAATCACCAACATGCCCATGACATTATGATGATAAAAAATGACGAATCACTTATTTGAAACTCTGCCATACATAGCTATTTCTACTATTAAGCCGTTCTGAAAACTCAATAACTCAGCTTTATGACAAAGCGTAAAACTGCTGATACCAACTATAATGCTTAGGGTCTTATTAAAAGGTTGAGATATTTCAGACTGATTGAAATTTCATGGAAGCTTTATGTCACTAAAATTAAACGTTAGAAAAATAAGGGGAAGAAAAAAGATGAAAGACGCTAAAAGTGAGGATATTTAAGCTTATTTATGGCGAAAGATATCTGCTTTTAACCGATATTACTGGGCTCAAATGCATTATCTTTTACTTTTTTTGAACGCACTAAATATATATGTTTTGAGATAAACGACTGCTTTAGCAGCTAGACTTAGGCTTCAACGGAACTGTTTCAAATTGACGGACTAGCAAATCCTGCTGATGGCCTTGAACAGCCAGGGCCATACAATGATCGGGGTCGGGATATACTAATCGGAACTGCCAAGCCGTTGGATCTTGCTGAATCCTGTCTGAAAAACTGATGGATATAGTGTCGGCATTTTCAATAGCAAAACTAAAATTACCCAAACCCAGACTTATACCGCGACCATCGGCTTTTATATAAGCTTCTTTCAATGTCCAATAATCAAAAAAACGGTCTTGCTGCTGGTCGACAGGCAGTGAAAATAATGCATTTAATTCCAGCTTGGAAAAATAACGGTCGGCAATCGCCAATACATCATTTTTACGTTTGATATATTCAATATCCAGACCTATAGCATGGCTGCGACTGACGGCACAGGCCACCATCTTTGAGCTATGACTCAGATTAAAACGCAACTTGATACCTTGGTTGCTCACTTCAGGCTTGCCGTGCTCACCTTGACTAAAAGTCCAATCAGCCGGCTCAATATCGGCATAATGCGACAGAACCGTTCTGGCAAAAACGCGGGTAATCATATCGGCAACACGCGACTGTTCAGAGCGAAAACGGCGGTTGCGCTGCTGCTCCTGCTCGGACATTAACGGCAAATAAGACGCCACCAACTCAGGGCTCAGCTGGCAAATATCAGTACGCCAGATATGCACTTCGTTATCGTCCAATGTCAGTAATTGTGCCAACGCATCACTCCAAAAGATTTAGCCGTGTTTAAAAACATCACTCTCATTTCAAAACTATTGGGGGTTGTTGGGGGTTCTTAGGAAGAACAGCAAACCAATAGCCACTAGATCAA
>NZ_CAXAHB010000025.1:0-22205 GCF_963968385.1 uncultured Oceanicoccus sp. | reverse complement strand
GTAATAAAGTATTAACACAATGGCGCTATATCCTATATCAAGCTTAGCCATATTCCCAGTGCAATCAATACCTTAAATATGGCAATAATTGGATTGCAGAGCCGCCATAGATTACAATGCGCACTTTTCACCCATACATGCTTGCAAAGTACCTAAATTGGAATCTTTTATGTCTGCGCACAATCAAAATTCATTTACCAAAGAAGAGTTAATCGCCTCAGGCCAAGGGACGTTATTTGGTGAAGGATTTGCGCGACTACCCTCTGACAATATGCTAATGATTGATAGAGTGTTGAATATAACCAACGAAGGCGGACTGCACGGCAAAGGGCAAGTGCTTGCCGAGCTGGATATTACGCATGATCTTTGGTTTTTTGACTGCCATTTTAAAGGTGACCCAGTTATGCCTGGCTGCCTGGGTCTGGATGCCATGTGGCAACTGGTAGGCTTCTACCTAGCTTGGCGGGGAAATAGCGGCCTAGGTCGAGCGCTGGGTGCCGGCGAGATCAAATTTACCGGTCAGATTCTGCCTGACGCCAAAAAAGTCAGCTATCAACTTGATTTTAAAAGAGTTGTTGAGCGAAAACTGGTCATGGGCATTGCTGATGGCTCCGTGGCCGTCGATGGCAAAGTGATCTACACCGCCAAAGATTTGCGGGTTGGTTTATTTCAACCTGATAACATGAAGTTTTGACCCTATGCCACTGAAGTCAATTTAAAACTGGCGTCTTCTAATAACTCCAACCTCTTGAAAAATAACGTAAATAACCCAATGCAGCTAAACGAGGCAGCTATGAAAAGAGCAGTAATTACCGGACTGGGCATTGTTTCTTGCATCGGCACCAATAAAGAGGCCGTACTTGAATCCCTGAAACAAGGTAAATCCGGTATCCAGTACCGTGAAGACTATAAGGAAATGGGTCTGCGCAGCCATATTGCCGGCACTATTGACATTGACTTGAAAGAACATATTGATCGCAAGCAACTTCGCTTTATGGGCGATGCCGCTGCCTATGCCTATATTTCGATGCAAGAGGCCGCTAAAGATTCGGGGCTTAGTGAAGAGCAAATCTCCAACCCTAGCACCGGTATTATCGCCGGCTCCGGTGGTGCCTCATCCGCCAATTTAATCGCCTCAGCAGATATTCTGCGCGAAAAAGGTATTAAGCGCATTGGGCCTTATCGTGTTACCCAAACCATGAGCAGCACTGTTTCCGCCTGTCTGGCTACACCCTTTAAAATCAAGGGCATTAACTACTCGATATCCTCAGCCTGTGCTACCAGCGCCCATTGTATTGGTAACGCACTGGAGCAAATCCAAATGGGCAAACAGAATATTATTTTTGCCGGTGGAGGCGAAGAAGAGCACTGGACACAAAGCTGCTTATTTGATGCCATGGGGGCCCTGTCTACCAAATATAACGACTCTCCTGAAAGTGCTTCCCGTGCCTACGATGCAGACCGTGATGGCTTTGTTATCTCCGGTGGTGGTGGCATGGTGGTGGTTGAAGAATACGAACACGCCAAAGCCCGCGGCGCTAAAATCTATGCAGAAGTGGTAGGGTACGGAGCCACCTCTGATGGCTACGATATGGTCGCTCCCAGCGGTGAAGGGGCTGTTCGTTGTATGCAGCAAGCTATGGCCAATGTTAACGGACCGTTGGACTATATTAACTCCCACGGTACTTCAACACCGGCTGGTGATATTCAGGAGCTGAAAGCTATTGTGAAAGTCTTTGGTGATAACTCGCCAATGATCAGTTCCACCAAATCATTAAGTGGCCATTCTTTAGGCGCTACCGGGGTGCAGGAAGCCATCTATTCACTACTCATGATGGAAAACAACTTTGTTTGCGCTTCAGCCAATATCGAGAATCTTGACCCTGAAGCGGCCAAGCTGAATATTGTTCGCCGGCGTCAGGACGATGTCACTATCACTCGCGCTATGTCCAATAGCTTTGGTTTTGGTGGCACCAACGCCAGTATAGTATTTGAAAAAGTCGCTAGCTAAAAGCAATTAAAGAGAAGCGAACTGCGCTTCTCGGCTTGCTTCCTTTCCCCCGCTTTAGCTCAACAACTCAGACAGTAAAACCACTAACACCTGATCGCCCGCTACAATTATAGAATCGCGACCGGTAAAACCAGTGCCACCGGTCACTAAGATGGCCTGCACAGCATCATTGCCTATCCACCGGAAGATGACCGCCCGAATCAAATAAATATCGTCAATGACGATCTGTTTGTCGATCAACCGGTGATCTTCCTGCAACAAACTATCAACCAGATATTGCCCAACTATCATTGGCTTTCATGCGGGTATCGGACACCGTCAATACCACCTTGCTTTTCACCTGTGTAACTAGGGCTCATCGCCGTTTTTATCGGTTGATAGTTGCTGCAATATTGTCTTTACCGTCGGCACCACAAAGGCACGCCAGGGCAACTGCTTAATGCCAAAAGTATTCAGCAGCTTTTCACAATTCATTAACGGGCGAGACCAATCCGAATCGGCGGTAGCAACCGCTTCCAACTTCAGGGGCTGATCTGGACTCTGGATATATTGAGAGGCAACGGCTAACACGGTTTCGGCAAACTGATATTCATTGACCGGATCAGAGCTACTATAGTGATAAGTACCCCAACTCTCACAACCACAGCTCAACTGATCAATAATAGCCGAAATCACCCGGGCTAAATCCTGTGCATGGGTCGGACAACTATCGACATCGTTGCAAAGAGCCAAGCTTACACTGTGTTGGAATTTACTCAGTAGCGTTGTGATTAAATTATCACCCTCAGCACTGAACACCGGCCCAGTACGCAAAATAATATGACGGTCACAACTTCCTCTTAGCAACTCTTCCATACGCGACAGCAAAGCACCAACACGACTGACAGGCACGACCTCATCGGCTTCACCATGGCGTCCACCCTCAGTACCATCAAAAACCTGACTATTGGACAGTTGCAGGATGGGAATAGCTGCCTGCTCACAGGTCTGGGCTAATAAGGCCAGAGATTCAATCAGCTCCTCATCAGCCAAATGCTGCTCCAGACACTCGAGACTCAAGGCATTGACGACTATGGCAATATCGTTCGCAATGGTTAGCGGCGGGTTTTGGGTATCGACAGGCCCTTCATGTCTGACCCACTCTAAACCCACTGATTCATAGCTCTGGCCGCGGGTTTTTAGCTGCGCCTCCAGCGCATCACGAATCTGGTGATCCAGAGCAATGATCAGAACTTTCACTGATTAACTACCGTCTATTAAAGCAATACTAGAATGGAATATCGTCGTCAAAATCGTCGATGTTGGTAGCGGGAGCGGCTTGCGCTTGTTGCTGGGGCTGTTGTTGTTGCTGAGAACCCTGTTGTTGCTGGGATTGTTGATAACCACCACCCTGACTGCCACCCATATCCTGCCTTGAATCCAGCATTTGCATTTCACGGGCGACAATATCCGTGGAATAGCGATCAGCGCCCGTTTGTTTATCTTGATATTTTCGCGTACGCAATGAACCTTCAATATAAACCTTTGAGCCTTTGCGCAGATATTGCGCAGCAATTTCAGCTAGGCGCCCATTAAACGTGACCCGGTGCCACTCTGTGCGCTCTTGTTGCTGACCGGTTTGCTTGTCTTTCCAACTCTCGGAAGTAGCGACACTGATATTGGTCAAACTACCACCATCAGGAAAGGTACGTGTTTCAGGTTCATTACCTAAATTACCTACCAGAATCACTTTATTTATGCCACGGGCCATGAAGCTCTCCAACCATACGATCAATTAATTTATGTCCCGAACTATACCGCGAGTAGCCCACTCTTGGCCAGCAGTGAACTTAACGAATAGTGACAGACGACGCGATAAAAAATAAATCACTCGGCTTTGCCTAACACAAGCCCAGAGACATATAATAGGCGGTTTGCAGTAGTGATCCAACAGCGGGTCCCACAGGGTATAGTGTTACATGGATACAATTCTGGTTAGGGGCGCACGCACCCACAATCTCAAAAACATCGACCTTGATATTCCCCGCGATAAACTGGTAGTGATTACTGGGCTTTCCGGATCCGGAAAATCCTCCCTCGCCTTTGATACGCTCTATGCCGAAGGCCAAAGGCGCTATGTAGAATCACTCTCTACCTATGCTCGCCAGTTTTTGTCGATGATGGAAAAACCGGATATTGATCATATTGAAGGTCTATCGCCGGCCATTTCCATTGAACAGAAATCTACTTCGCACAACCCTCGCTCAACCGTCGGCACGATTACCGAGATATATGACTATCTGCGCTTATTATTTGCCCGTGTCGGTGAGCCGCGCTGTCCTGAGCATAATGCCAAACTGGAAGCCCAAACCATCAGCCAAATGGTTGACGCTGTCTTAGCCCTACCCGAAGGCAGCAAGCTGATGTTGCTGGCCCCGATTATCAAAGAACGTAAAGGCGAACATCTGCATGTGTTCGAACAACTGCGTGCCAATGGTTTTGTTAGAGCACGAGTCGACGGCAAAGTTTACGATCTTGACGACACACCAGAATTGGAAAAAAACAAAAAACACACCATCGAAGCCGTGGTTGATCGCTTTAAAGTACGGGATGATTTACAACTTCGTTTAGCCGAATCGTTTGAAACAGCCATAGAACTGACTAACGGAACCGCCACCATCAGTTATATGGATGGTGAGCAAGACGATATTATTTTTTCTGCTCTCTTCGCCTGTCCACACTGTGGTTATAGTATCAGCGAATTAGAGCCGCGGTTATTTTCTTTTAATAACCCCGCCGGCGCCTGCAGTAGCTGTGATGGCTTGGGTGTTAAACAATTTTTTGACCAAGACCGTATAGTTCATCACCCTGAAGCCAGTTTGGCGGAAGGAGCCATTCGCGGCTGGGATCGGCGCAGCGTTTATTATTTTCATATGCTGAAATCCCTGTCCAAACATTATGCCTTTGATCTTGATACGCCGTTTAACAAACTCAGCAAGAAACACCAAAAAATCATCCTGCATGGCTCCGGCAAAGAAGAAATTAATTTTAGTTATGTTAATGATCGCGGAGACGTGTTCCATCGAAACCATACCTTCGAAGGCATTATTCCTAATATGGAACGCCGCTATCGCGATACCGAATCACAATCGGTGCGCGAAGATTTGGCAAAATTTTTAAGTACACAAGTGTGTCCGGATTGCAATGGCACACGTTTAAAAAGAGAAGCCCGCCATGTCTTTATCAAAGACCGCGACCTACCCTCTATCGTTGCCTTGCCAGTAGGCGAAGCCAGAGATTATTTTGAAAAACTAAAACTGCCAGGCCGCAAAGGAAAGATTGCCGATAAAATCTTAAAAGAATTACGCGACCGCTTTACGTTTTTAGTTGATGTAGGACTGAATTATTTAACCCTTAACCGTAGCGCCGAAACTTTATCCGGCGGTGAAGCACAACGTATCCGTCTCGCCAGTCAAATTGGCGCAGGCCTTGTCGGTGTTATGTATATTCTGGATGAACCCTCGATCGGTTTACATCAACGCGATAATGAACGGCTGTTAAAAACACTGATTCATCTTCGTGACTTGGGCAATACGGTACTGGTAGTAGAACATGATGAAGAAGCCATTCGTTTAGCCGATCATATTATTGATATAGGACCCGGCGCAGGCGTGCATGGCGGCGAAGTGGTAGCGCAGGGTAATTACAACAATATTATCCAATCAAAAAAATCACTGACCGGTCAGTATCTTGCTGGCAAAAAAGCCATTGCCATTCCCAAGAAACGCACGCCCATCAATGAGGGCAAACAACTCATCCTTAAAGGCGCCAATGGTAATAACCTGCAAGATGTCACACTGAAAATACCGCTAGGTTTAATGACATGCGTTACCGGCGTCTCAGGGTCCGGCAAATCAACATTGATCAATGGCACGCTCTACCCTATCGCTGCCACTGAACTCAATGGCGCTACCACACTAACATCAGCTCCTTATCAAGAAATTCTCGGCCTCGATCAGGTTGATAAATGTATTGATATCGATCAAAGCCCTATCGGCCGAACGCCTCGCTCCAACCCTGCAACTTATACCGGCATTTTCACTCCGGTACGCGAATTATTTGCCGGCACCCAAGAAGCCCGTTCGCGGGGTTATAAACCAGGTCGTTTTAGCTTTAATGTTAAAGGTGGCCGCTGCGAAGCTTGCCAAGGTGATGGCGTAACCAAAGTAGAAATGCATTTTCTACCCGATGTCTATGTCCCCTGTGACGCTTGTAAAGGCAAACGCTATAACCGCGAAACGCTGGAAATTCGCTATAAAGGCAAAAATATTCATCAAGTTCTGGATATGACTATTGAAGAGGCTAGCGAGTTTTTTATCAATATTCCTGCTGTCGCCAAAAAACTGCAAACGCTGATTGACGTCGGCCTGTCTTATATTCGTTTAGGTCAGGCTGCCACCACCTTATCTGGCGGGGAAGCACAACGAGTTAAACTGTCTAAAGAATTATCCAAACGCGATACCGGCCAAACACTTTATATTCTTGATGAACCAACCACAGGTTTACATTTTCATGACATTCAACAACTGCTCAATGTTTTGCACCGTCTGCGCGACCATGGCAATACCATTGTTGTTATTGAACATAATCTTGACGTCATTAAAACAGCCGACTGGATTGTAGACTTGGGACCAGAAGGGGGCAGTGGCGGCGGAGAAATTATTGCCAGCGGTACACCGGAAAAGGTTGCCAGCGTTAGACAATCACATACCGGAAGATTTTTAAAGCCCATACTTAAATAACATACTCCGTTGCTCAAGCTAGACCGTACCGCTTACCGTCAATATAGTGACCTAATACTGACCTGATACATCTGGTGAATAGTGGCAGGTAATCGATAAAAAAATCTTTGAACTGGCTTGAGAGTCTGCATTCCCTGCAAGATAGGATCAGGATCCAAAAATTAAGCGCACAGACAATCTATACGCTTTTTAAAGATTAAGCTAGTCGGTGGTTTCTTCGTCCTCGACCGGCAAACGCACATTTTGCGATGGAACCACCGTAGAAATGGCATGCTTAAATACCACCTGAGTCGATACATTCTTAAGCATCACCACAAACTGATCGAAGCTTTCTATTGTACCCTGCAGCTTGATGCCATTTTTCATAAAAATAGAAACCGGTATACGCTCCTTACGGAGAGCATTTAAAAAAGGTTCCTGTATTTTCTGCGCCTTATCCATTCAATACTCCTTATTGAGATTCTTAGCTGCTGAGACTCAAACAGCAACGGCTAGGTGTGAAACCAGTGACTTTGATACTACTAGATCTGCATATAGCTCAGCAACCTCTAAATAATGAAGCTTTAGGGTTACTTGGTGTTGTTGCGAAAACACATTAGCTAGACTGGGCGCATAAAAAAACCGAGCCTATAGCTCGGTTTTTTGACTGCTATTCAAATCAATAGCACGTTGTTAGAGGTAAAGTTAATCTTCTTCACTCTCGGCGACATCTTCAACCACTGGACGATCCACCAACTCAACATAAGCCATTGGCGCTTTGTCGCCGGTACGGTAACCAGCTTTTAGGATACGAAGGTAACCGCCTGGGCGCTCTTGGTAACGTGGACCAAGATCAGAGAACAATTTACCTACGGTAGCCTTATCACGGGTGCGATCAAAAGCCAAACGACGATTGGCTACTGAATCCGTTTTACCCAAAGTAATTAGCGGCTCGGCAAAGCGACGCAATTCTTTAGCCTTTGGCAAGGTTGTTTTAATTAGCTCGTGCTCAACTAATGAATTAACCATATTGCGGAACATCGCGCTACGATGAGAGCTATTACGGTTTAGTTGACGGCCACTTTGACGATGACGCATGACTCTATTTCCTATTGCTTACGGAGCAGTATTTTCTGCCCCCGTTAATACTATGATACTACGATCAAAAAGCTAGTAGCTTATCGTCGTTTTTAAGGCTGGCAGGTGGCCAGTTATCCAAGCGTAAACCTAAAGATAAGCCTCGTGAAGCCAATACGTCTTTAATTTCTGTCAAGGACTTCTTACCCAGGTTAGGGGTTTTCAATAGCTCAACTTCTGTGCGCTGAACCAAGTCGCCGATATAGTAAATATTTTCAGCTTTCAAACAATTGGCCGAACGCACGGTTAACTCAAGATCATCGACTGGACGCAGTAGAATTGGATCGACTTCATCTTCTTCTTCCTCCAGCTCGGCTTCTTTTTCACTTTCAAGGTCAACAAAGACCGATAGCTGCTGCTGCAAGATAGTCGCGGCACGACGAATCGCTTCTTCAGGATCTATAGTACCGTTGGTTTCCAGATCCAGAACCAATTTGTCCAAGTCAGTACGCTGTTCAACACGCGCGCTTTCAACCACATAAGCTACGCGGTGAACGGGACTAAATGAAGCATCTAATTGCAAACGGCCAATGCTACGAGTTTCTTCTTCGTCAGTTTGACGAGCATCGGCTGGAATATAACCACGACCGCGGCCAATGGTTAGCTTCATATTTAATGAGCCAGCTTCGTTTAAGTTAGCAATAACATGGTCAGGGTTAGAAATTTCGATTTCATGATCAACTTGAATATCGCCGGCAGTGACAGGACCAGCGCCAGTTTTACTCAGCGTCAATACCGCCTCGTCTTTGCCATGCATCAAAATAGATACACCCTTTAAGTTCAACAAGATTTCGATAACATCTTCTTGCACGCCTTCAATAGCACTGTATTCATGCAACACGCCGTCGATCTCAACTTCAGTTACGGCACAACCTGGCATGGATGACAACAAAATACGACGCAAGGCATTACCTAAGGTATGACCAAAGCCGCGCTCTAAAGGCTCCAAAGTGACTTTGGCGCGGGTTGAACTTACTTCGTCTACATCGATAACGCGTGGCGTTAAAAATTCGTTCACTGCACTTTGCATAGGGACACCTGTGTAGTATAAATCCTTCGAATTATTGAGCTGGGTCTAAGTAATCGGTCTAAATTGAAAGACCATTACTTGGAGTACAATTCAACAATCAAATTTTCGTTAATCTCGGAAGATAGGTCAGCACGATCTGGCTGAGCTTTATAAGTACCTTCCATATTGCCCGCGTTAACTTCAATCCATTCAGGCTCACCACGCTGGGCAGCCAGTTCGATGGATTGCTTAACACGCAATTGTGTTTTTGCTTTTTCGCGAACAGAGACCTTGTCACCTGCTTTAACCTGATAAGAAGCGATATTCACGACTTTATCGTTAACCAAAATCGCTTTATGAGAAACAAGCTGACGTGCTTCAGCGCGAGTTGAGCCAAAACCCATACGATAAACTACGTTATCTAGGCGGCTTTCCAAAAGTTGTAACAGATTTTCACCCGTTGCACCTTTTAGCCGAGCGGCTTCTTTGTAGTAATTGCGAAATTGCTTTTCCAATACGCCGTAGATACGACGTACTTTTTGCTTTTCACGAAGCTGAACACCGTAATCCGACAAGCGACCACGACGGGCACCGTGGAAACCCGGAGCGGCTTCTGCTTTACATTTTGAGTCCAGTGGACGAACGCCGCTCTTCAAGAACAGGTCTGTACCTTCTCTTCTGGACAGCTTACATGTTGGGCCTAAGTATCTAGCCATGTTTGTATTCCTGTATCTAAATTAAACGCGACGTTTCTTGGGAGGACGACAGCCGTTATGTGGAATCGGCGTAACGTCATTAATGCTACCAATCTTGTAACCGACATTGTTCAGGGCGCGAACCGCAGATTCACGACCAGGACCTGGGCCCTTTACTTCAACGTCAAGATTTTTAAGACCATATTCCTGAGCGGCAATACCAGCACGCTCTGCCGCAACCTGAGCGGCGAAAGGTGTACTTTTACGTGAGCCACGAAAACCTGAACCACCAGCAGTAGCCCAGCTAAGCGCATTACCCTGACGGTCGGTGATAGTAATAATGGTGTTGTTAAAAGACGCATGAATGTGCGCAATGCCATCCACAACGGTCTTTTTGACCTTTTTACGGGCCGGCTTAGTCTCTTTAGCCATTTTATTCCTACTCTAATATCAGCACTACAAAAGCGATGTAGCTACACTAAAGTAATTGAATCAATTACTTGTTTTACTCAAAAGTGATCGCAAGCCCCCCTATTAAGGGAGTTCCAGCAATTACTTACGAATGGGTTTACGGGGACCTTTACGAGTCCGAGCGTTAGTTTTGGTACGCTGTCCGCGAAGTGGCAGGTTTTTACGGTGACGCAAGCCACGGAAACAACCCAGATCCAACAAACGCTTGATATTCATTGATACTTCACGACGAAGATCACCTTCTACGCTAACCTTGCCAATTTCAGCACGGATGGTATCAAGTTGCTGTTCAGACAATGAGCCAATTTTTGCATCTTCTGCAACACCCGAGGCAGCACAAATCTGCTTAGCCGTGGGGCGACCAATACCATAGATATAGGTCAACGAGATCACTGCATGTTTGTGATCGGGGATGTTGACACCAGCTATACGAGCCATCCAAATTACTCCAAAACTTTCGTTTTTAACGCTTTAAAACCGCCTTTTTAGGCCGCAAATCACCCATTTTTTGCACCACTTCTTGGCAAGCAAGAAACAGCTAAAAACGAGCCACTGCGCAAAAGGCGCGACAGTTTAGCGTCAGATTAATAAAAAATCAACCTGATCGTTACTGCATTTCAATCTAGGCTTAAGCCCAGATCCTAGCCCTGACGCTGCTTGTGGCGGGGTTCAGTGTTACAAATAACACGAACCACACCATTGCGGCGTACGACTTTGCAGTCACGACAGATTTTCTTTACAGAAGCACGAACTTTCATTTCACTTCTCCACTACAATTTCTACTATATTACTTTGGCAAGTCCGACCTTAATTGCGGTTTGGACTCTAATTCGATGCCGGTTAAAGCGCTTAACTAGCTAGCCTTACCTTTACCATAAGTTTTCAAGTTGGCCTTTTTCATCATGCCTTCATACTGATGTGACATCAGATGAGATTGAACCTGTGACATAAAGTCCATCACCACTACCACCACAATCAGCAAGGAAGTACCACCGAGATAGAACGGCACATTCCACATCACCACCAAAAACTGGGGCAACAAACACACCATGGTCATATACAAAGAGCCAAAAATCGTTAAGCGCGTTAGCACGCTATCGATATAGCCGGCTGTTTGCTCACCGGGACGAATCCCTGGCAAGAACGCACCTGAACGCTTTAAGTTATCAGCCACTTCTTTCGGGTTAAACATCAACGCGGTATAAAAGAAGCAGAAAAATACAATCAACAAGGTGAACAATAAAATGTTCAGTGGCTGACCTGGCCCAATCGCCAACGACACTTCCTGCAACCATTCCATGCCTTCGCCCTGACCAAACCATTGCGCGATCGAGGCTGGAAATAATAATAATGAACTAGCAAATATCGCCGGAATAACACCTGCCATATTCACTTTCATGGGCAAATGACTCTGCTGGCCCTGCATCACTTTATTGCCTTGCTGGCGTTTGGCATAATTCACCGTAATTCGACGCTGACCACGCTCAATAAATACCACCAGATAAACCACGGCAATGGCCAAGGTCAAAATAAACAACAATATCAAAATATTGAGTTCGCCCTGCCTTGCCTGCTCAATCGACTGACCAACAGCTGATGGCAAACCAGCCACAATACCGGCAAAGATCAATAACGAGATACCGTTACCAATACCGCGCTCAGTGACTTGCTCACCCAGCCACATCATAAAGACAGCGCCTGTTACCAACGAAACAATCGCGATAAAGTAGAACGATATGCCCATGTTGTAAGCCATACCGGAGTTGGCTAAACCAACCACCATACCGGTACCCTGTACTAGGGCTAAAATAACTGTCAGATACCGAGTGTATTGGTTAATCTTACGACGTCCCGCTTCACCTTCTTTTTTCAATGCCTCTAGTTGGGTACTAACCGCTGACATTAATTGCATAATAATGGAGGCGGAAATATAAGGCATAATACCCAACGCCAAAATACTCATGCGCTCCAGCGCGCCACCGGAAAACATATTAAATAAACCAAGAACCGTGCCCTGATTCTGGTTAAACATAGCGGCAATTTGATCGGGATTAATTCCAGGTACCGGAATATGTGTGCCGATACGATAGATAATTATGGCAATTAGAACAAAACGAAGGCGAGCCATAAGCTCGCCCAGTCCAGATTGCTTCCCGCCGGATAGTAGCCCCATATTCACTATTGATTAATCCTCAACATAGTGTCCACTAGTCCTGAATAGTTCCGCCAGCTTTCTCGATAGCTTCACGAGCGCCTTTGGTTACGCCTAAACCCTTTATAGTCACCGCTTTTGTCACATCGCCTGACAAAAAGATTTTTGCACGCTCAATATGAGTACCTACCAAATCAGCACGCTTTAGTGCTGTCAGATCAATCACATCATCACTAACAGCGGCTAATTCGCTAGTGCGGATTTGAGCCGTCACGCGTGAGACGCGAGAGCTAAAGCCGTATTTAGGCAAACGCTTCTGCATAGGCATTTGGCCACCCTCGAAACCAGGACGAACACTGCCGCCACTGCGAGCTTTTTGACCTTTGTGACCACGGCCACCAGTTTTACCTAAACCACTACCAATACCACGGCCAACACGTTTGGCGCTGTGCTTAGCACCAGGCGCTGGACTTAATGTATTTAATCGCATTTCGTCAGTCATGATTATTCCTCAACCCGAATTAAATAGCTGACTTGATTAATCATACCGCGAGTTGAAGGCGTATCTTCAACCTCAACTGTATGGTTAATGCGGCGTAAACCTAGTCCAGCAACAGACGCTTTATGAGCCTTTAAACGCCCATTGGTGCTGCGTAGCAGTGTTACTTTTACTGTCTTCTTGGCCATTTCTAGAACCTTGATGGTCAGTGGCTTTCACCACTGAAACTACTTAATTTAAAATTTCTTCGACTGTTTTACCACGACGATTCGCCACTTGTTCCGGTGAAGCCATTGTTTCCAACGCTTTGAAAGTAGCGCGAACAACGTTCACTGGGTTAGTAGAACCGTAGCACTTAGCCAGTACGTTATGTACACCGGCCAATTCCAATACAGCACGCATGGCACCACCGGCGATAACACCAGTACCTTGTGATGCAGGTTGCATGTAAATCTTGGAAGCACCGTGGTTGGCTTTGATCGGATATTGAATAGTATCACCATTCAAATCGACAGAGATCATATTGCGACGAGCCGCTTCCATAGCTTTTTGAATAGCTACTGGCACTTCGCGCGCTTTACCACGACCAAAACCGACCTTACCGTTACCATCACCAACCACTGTCAGTGCTGTGAAGCCGAAAATACGACCACCTTTTACTACTTTTGCAACACGGTTTACCTGAACCAGCTTCTCTTGTAAGCCTTCAGAATCATCTTGCTTTTTTGAATCACCAAATGCCATCGTTAAAACCCTGACTTTAATTCAATACCTGAATCGTTAGAATTGTAGGCCGCCTTCACGGGCCGCTTCTGCCAAAGCCTTAATCCGGCCATGGTATTTAAAACCACTACGATCAAAAGCTACATCGGAAATTCCGGCAGCCTTTGCACGCTCTGCGATCAATTTACCAACACTGGCCGCAGCATCAGCATTACCTGTACTGCCAGAACGCAAATCTTTATCCAGTGTTGAAGCACTAGCTAAAACCTTGTCACCTTCCGGGCCAATAATTTGTGCGTAAATGTGCTGCGAAGTGCGGTGTACGCTAAGGCGGTTAGCACCTAGCTCACGCATCTTTGCGCGAGCTCGGCGAGCACGACGCAATCTTGATGTTTTCTTGTCGCTCATACTAGTACCTATTACTTCTTCTTAGCTTCTTTACGACGAACATACTCGTCGGAATAACGTATACCTTTACCTTTGTAAGGCTCAGGCGGACGGAAGGCGCGAATTTCTGCAGCTACCTGTCCAATTTTTTGCTTGTCCGCACCTTTCAATACAATTTCAGTTTGAGAAGGTGTTTCTGCAGTAATGCCTTCAGGTAATTCGTAATTAACCGGGTGTGAAAAACCTAAAGTCAGGTTCAACGTTTTTCCGGCTGCTTTCGCACGATAACCAACACCGTTTAGCTCAAGCTTTTTCTGAAAGCCGGCACTAACACCAATAACCATGTTGTTAACCAGGGCGCGAGTTGTACCCGCTAAAGCCCAGGCTTGTTTATCGTCGTCACGACCTATAAACACTAAATTATTTTCTTCTTGCTTAACTTCTACCTGCTCGTGCACACCCCAAGACATGGATTCTTTGGCGCCTTTAACCGTCACTTCCTGACCGTTAATTTTGACCTCAACACCTGCCGGGATCGCCACTGGGCTTTTTGCTACTCTAGACATAGTCTTAAACTCTGACTTTATTTATATAGACAGCTTTCTTAGAAAACTGTGCAAAGTACTTCGCCACCAACACCGGCAGCCCGTGCTGCACGATCGGTCATCACACCTTTGGAGGTAGAGACAATCGCAACACCTAAACCACCACGTACTTTTGGCAATTCATCTTTACCGACATAAGAACGCAAACCAGGGCGACTCACACGGTCAATTTCAACAATAACTGGTTTGCCGTTGTAGTACTTAAGCTCCACTACTAAATTAGGCTTGCCATCAACCGCTTCATTACGAGAACCAGCCACAAAGCCTTCATCCTGTAATACCACAGCCAAAGCTGATTTTAATTTCGAAGCCGGCATCGCAACTTCAGGCTTGCCAGCCATCTGTGCATTGCGAATCCGGGTTAGCATATCCGCTACGGGATCTTGCATACTCATATTTTTGCTCCTAAAGCCTCTGTCTTCTTGCCACAGTCAATCAATGTCAACAAGGACAAAGTTTACCAACTAGCCTTAACTAGACCAGGTACGTCACCGCGCATGGCGGCTTCACGTAATTTGTTACGACATAAACCAAACTTACGATAAACACCGTGAGGGCGACCCGTTACCTGACAGCGATTACGCTGGCGAATTGGGTTAGCATCACGTGGAAGCTTTTGCAGTTTGATCTGCGCAGCCCACTTGTCATCATCACTCGCATTGGGATCTAGGATCAACGCTTTCAGCTCAGCGCGCTTTGCCGCAAACTTTTTAACCGTTGCTAGACGCTTTGCTTCGCGGGCGATCATCGATTTTTTTGCCATGCCGCTATACCTAAATTAGTTCTTAAAAGGAAAATTAAATGCTTTCAACAGCGCCAAACCTTCTTCGTTAGTTCGGGCTGATGTGGTAATGGTGATATCCATACCACGAATCTTATCAATCTTGTCATAGTCGATTTCAGGGAAGATAATCTGCTCTGTAACACCCATGGCAAAGTTACCGCGACCGTCGAATGATTTCGGGCTTATACCACGAAAATCACGAATACGAGGAATCGAAATATTAATCAAACGCTCCAAAAATTCGTACATGCGATCGCTACGCAATGTCACTTTACAACCGATCGGCCAACCTTCACGAACCTTAAAATTAGCAATTGATTTACGCGCCTTAGTCACCACCACTTTTTGGCCGCTAACTTGCTCCATATTGCTAACCGCGTGCTCTAGGACCTTTTTATCACCCAAAGCCTCACCAACACCCATATTTAGGGTGATTTTAGTGATGCGCGGAACTTCCATCACATTATCAAGCTTCAGCTGCTCTTTTAGCTGTGCCTTTATTTCGGTGTTGTATACTTCTTTTAAATTCGCCATATCTATTTCTCAGCTTTCTCTGTGTTGCCACTGTAAATTTTCTTGCTACCTATATAGCTTGTGCTAACCATATAGGCAGAGAAAATTACGCGTCAATCTGTTCGCCGTTTGATTTGAAGATACGCACTTTTTTGTCGCCTTCAACTTTAAAACCTACACGATCCGCTTTCGCAGTAGCTGAATTAAAAATCGCTACATTTGAAACCTGAATCGGCGCCTCTTTTTCAATAATGCCGCCAGCTACGTTTGCCTGCGGATTAGGCTTTTGGTGCTTCTTCATCATATTGATGCCAGAAACAATCACGCGGTCTTCACCAACCTGGCCAACAACCTTGCCACGCTTGCCTTTGTCTTTTCCTGCTAGGACGATGACTTCGTCATCTCGCATAATTTTACGCATTTCCGATCCTCTACTCTCTCTGCTTCTCTGCTCGGCCAGTACTTACAGTACTTCAGGAGCCAGAGAGATAATCTTCATAAATTTCTCACCGCGCAATTCGCGGGTTACCGGACCAAAGATACGAGTACCTATTGGCGCATCCTGAGCGTTCAGGATAACTGCAGCATTATCATCAAACTTAATCAATGAGCCATCTCCGCGACGCACACCTTTTTTAGTCCGTACTACCACGGCAGTCATTACCTGACCTTTTTTGACCTTACCGCGCGGAATCGCTTCCTTCACAGTCACTTTGATCAAATCACCAATGCGCGCATAACGACGGTGTGAACCACCCAGTACTTTGATACACATAACGCGACGTGCGCCGCTGTTATCTGCTACATCTAAATACGATTCTGTTTGAATCATCTTTTACTCCAAACCTTCTTTTCGATTCTAATTTCTTTAATAGAAACCAGAGGCGCGCTATACCTGTACGGCACTCACATCAATCTTTTCCAACTTCCAGGTCTTAGACTTGGAATATGGCTTTGTCTCGCTAATGGTGACAATATCACCCGCTTTACATTCGTTATTTTCATCATGAGCGTGAAGCTTAGATGAACGAATCATAAATTTTCCATAGATAGGATGTTTAACTTTACGCTCTATCAGAACAGTAATCGTTTTATCCATCTTGTCGCTGACGACTTTACCTGTCGCTGTACGAGCTCCGCTTTCTTTCGCTGACATCTTAGTTACCTGCTTTTTCTGAAAGCACAGTTTTTACCCGTGCGATATCTTTACGAGTTTGTTTCAGCAGATGGGATTGACCCAACTGACCTGTAGCGTTCTGCATATTGAGCTTAAACTGATCTTCACGCAGTTTGATTAATTCAGCGTTCAGTTCATCTACAGATTTTTCACGTAATTCTAAAGCTTTCATTACATTACCGACCGTTTAACAAAAGTAGTTGCAACTGGAATCTTGGCTGCCGCTAAAGCAAAGGCTTCTCGCGCCAGTTCTTCGCTCACGCCCTGTACTTCATAGAGTACTTTACCTGGTTGAATCTGTGCTACCCAGTACTCAACATTACCCTTACCTTTACCTTGACGAACTTCCAAGGGCTTGCCGGTAATTGGCTTGTCTGGAAACACACGAATCCAAATCTTACCGCCACGCTTAATATGACGAGTCATCGCCCGACGCGCCGCCTCGATCTGACGCGCAGTAATACGACCACGGCCAACAGCTTTAAGACCATATTCACCGAAACTGATTTTACTGCCGCGATGCGCCAGACCACGATTGCGGCCCTTCATCATCTTACGAAATTTTGTACGTTTAGGTTGTAGCATTTGCTGAACCCTTACCCTTAATTCTTTTGTATAAAACTAAATTCTTTTAGCACCCACCAACCATTGATCAAATCAATTAGTTAGACGCACCCTTTTTACCTTTTGGCTTCTGCTCAGTTTCTTCAACACCGCCGATAACTTCACCTTTGAAAATCCAAACCTTAACACCGATGATGCCGTAGGTAGTCGCTGCTTCATAAGTGGCGTAATCAATATCGGCGCGAAGCGTATGAAGAGGCACACGACCTTCACGATACCATTCAGTACGCGCAATCTCTGCACCACCAACACGACCACTAACCTGAACCTTGATACCTTTTGCGCCTTGTCGCATGGCGTTTTGAACAACACGCTTCATGGCACGACGGAACATGACACGACGCTCTAACTGGCCAGCGACGTTTTGCGCTACCAATTTTGCATCTAAGTCAGGTTTACGAATTTCTTCGATGTTGATATGCACCGGCACACCCATGCGCTCACCCAGATCTTTACGCAACTTATCAACGTCTTCACCTTTTTTACCGATCACAATACCAGGGCGCGCCGTATGAATTGTGATACGTGCAGTCTGTGCTGGGCGCTCTATAACGATACGACTGACCGAAGCACTGTCTAGCTTCTTAGCAATATACTCGCGCACTTCTAGATCGTTAATCAGTTTTTCAGCATAGGCAGTGCCGTCGGCATACCAAACTGAAGTATGCTCTTTGGTAATACCTAAACGTATGCCTGTTGGGTGTACTTTCTGACCCATCTGGTCGTCTCCTAATTAGTCTTCGCTGTCGCTAACTTTAACGGTGATGTGACAAGAACGCTTAAGGATGCGATCTGCACGACCTTTAGCCCGTGGACGAAGACGTTTTAAGGTTCTGCCTTCGTCGACAAAGATAGTTGACACTGTTAACTCATCAACATCTGCGCCTTCGTTATGCTCTGCGTTAGCAATAGCAGAGTTCAATAATTTTTTAACAAGGCCCGCCGCCTTTCTGTTGCTGAACTCAAGCACATCAAGCGCCTGCTCAACTTTTTTACCGCGGATCTGGTCAGCCACCAAACGCACTTTTTGTGCTGAGATTTGCGCGCCAGTTAATTTCGCTGAAATTTCCATCATTTATACCTTCTCTTAACTGCTTCTTAGCGCGCTTTCTTATCAGCGACATGGCCGCGATAAGTGCGAGTAGCAGCGAATTCACCCAACTTGTGACCCACCATATCTTCCGTCACAAACACCGGCACATGCTGACGACCATTGTGAACAGCAATAGTCAAGCCAACCATATCCGGAGAGATCATTGAACGACGCGACCAAGTTTTAATAGGACGCTTGTCATTGCTTTCGATCGCTGTCTCGACCTTCTTCATCAAGTGAAGATCAATAAATGGACCTTTTTTTAGTGAACGTGGCACAGCACCTTCCTCTCTATAATTCGTTTAGCTATTAGCGAGCGTTACGCTTGCGTACGATTAATTTATTGGTACGCTTATTTTTACGCGTTTTATAACCTTTTGTCGGCGTACCCCAAGGTGATACCGGATGACGACCGCCCGAAGTACGACCCTCACCACCACCATGCGGGTGATCAACTGGGTTCATCGCCACACCGCGAACAGTAGGACGAACACCACGCCAGCGTGAAGCGCCAGCCTTACCTAACTTACGCAAGCTATGCTCACTGTTAGACACTTCGCCTAACGTAGCGCGACACTCTGACAAAATTTTGCGCATTTCACCCGAACGTAAACGCAAGGTTGCGTACTGACCTTCACGGGCAACTACCTGAGCAGAAGTTCCCGCACTGCGTGCAATTTGCGCACCCTTACCAGGCTTCATTTCGATGCAGTGAACAACACTACCCACCGGAATATTGCGCAGCGGCAAGGTATTACCGGGCTTAATTGGCGCCGCGTCACCCGACATAATCGGATCACCTGCAGCAACACCCTTAGGCGCAATAATGTAGCGACGCTCACCATCTGCATATAAAACTAAAGCGATATTTGCACTGCGATTTGGATCGTACTCAAGGCGCTCGATTGTCGCGGGAATACCATCTTTATTCCGCTTAAAGTCGATTACACGGTAGTGTTGTTTGTGACCACCACCGATATGACGAGTCGTAATACGACCGTTGTTATTGCGACCACCACTCTTGCTTTTCTTTTCAAGCAATGGAGCATAAGGCGCACCTTTATGTAAGTCAGCATGCACTATGCTAACTACATGGCGGCGACCGGGAGATGTCGGTTTTGCTTTTACAATTGCCATCTGACTTTCTCTCTACCTATATCTTTAAATGACGCCGATTAATCGATCAACGCAAAGTCAATATCTTGACCTTGTGCCAGACGAACATAAGCTTTTTTCCAACTCGGTTTAGCCGCTAGACCAAATTTGTTGCGCTTAACCTTGCCTTTAACGTTCACGGTTTGAACATTTTCGACAGTCACTTTGAATAATTTCTCAACCGCGTGCTTAACTTCAAGCTTGGTTGCATCAACCGCTACTCTGAAAACCACTTGGTCTTGACTCATCGCTGCTTTCTCAGAAACGTGAGGACCTTTTAGAACCGTATACAGTCTTTCTGCATTCATCCCAACAACTCCTCAAACTTCTTCAGTGCAGGCACAGTGATAACCACTTTATCTGCAGCAATTAGACTGACAGGGTCAACACCTTCAACATCAACCACACCCACTTTATGCAAGTTGCGTGATGCCAAATATAAATTTTCAGACACTTCGTCGGCAACGACCAAGGCGCCCTCTAAGCCAAAACCATCCAGGATTTTAACCAGCGATTTGGTTTTAGGCTGTTCAATTTCGAGCGCATCAACAACCACAAGACGCTCTTGACGTGACAACTCAGAAAGAATTGAACGCATCGCCGCGCGGTACATTTTTTTATTAACTTTTTGCGAATGATCTTGTGGCTGGGCCGCAAAAGTCACACCACCGGAACGCCAAATTGGCGAACGGATAGTACCAGCACGAGCGCGGCCAGTACCTTTTTGACGCCACGGCTTTTTACCGCCACCCGATACCGCAGCGCGGTTTTTCTGGGCGCGAGTACCCTGACGAGCACCTGCCAAGTAGGCAGTAACAACCTGATGAATCAGATCTTCATTAAATTCTTTGGCGAACGTCGCTTCAGACACCTCAACAGCGCCGGTCGCTTTTTTCTTACCTACAGTAAAAGTCGCTAATTCCATCATTATGCTCCTTTCACTTTAACAGCAGGTCTGACAATAACATCACCACCTGGAGCACCGGGAACAGCACCCTTGATTAAAATCAGATTGCGCGCCTCATCAACACGAACCACTTCAAGTGTTTGAATAGTCACACGCTCAGCACCCATATGGCCCGACATTTTCTTACCTTTGAAAACACGACCCGGGGTCTGACACTGACCAATAGAACCATTCGAACGGTGGGAAATAGAGTTACCGTGAGTCGCATCTTGCATATGGAAATTCCAACGCTTGATACCACCTTGAAATCCTTTACCTTTTGACTGGCCGGTCACATCCACTTTCTGACCCGCTTCAAAGGCGGTAACGGTTAATTCAGCACCCACTTCAGGCGCTTCATCACCCTCTTCTAAACGGAATTCCCACAGACCACGACCAGCTTCTACACCCGCTTTGGCATATAAACCAGCATCAGTTTTGGATACGCGGGAAGCTTTGCAACTTCCAGTAGTCACCTGAATAGCGGAGTAGCCATCGCTCTCGCTTGTCTTGACGCCAGTAACACGGTTGGGATTGACCTCAACCACGGTTACCGGGATAGATATGCCGTCGTCAGTAAAGACGCGGGTCATGCCGCTTTTGCGGCCGACTAAACCAATTGTCATCTTACAACCTCACAGTGTACGGGGCTTAACCCTCTATGGCCGAACTCTTTTCGCTCCCACTAGGAACTTGAAGAGAACGTTACACGACTCAAGGACACCCCTGAGCGGGTCTAACTTAAATAATATTTGTTTATGATTTCGCTTTTAACGAACTAGGACTTTCTAAAGACCCTAACCCAAGCTAATCTGAACTTCTACACCAGCCGCCAAGTCCAACTTCATCAACGCATCAACCGTCTTTTCTGTTGGCTCTACGATATCTAATAAACGCTTGTGAGTGCGGATCTCGTATTGATCACGAGCATCCTTATTCACGTGCGGTGAAACCAAGATAGTAAAACGCTCTTTGCGTGTAGGCAGTGGAATTGGACCACGAACCTGGGCACCGGTACGTCTTGCTGTTTCTACGATCTCTTCAGTAGACACGTCGATTAGGCGATGATCAAAAGCTTTTAAACGAATTCTGATTCGCTGATTTTGCACTGATCAAACTCCAATCGTGTTTTAACAGGGGCTCACCAACATTGGCTGGGGCTACCCGAAAAAAGGAAGGCGCATTCTAAAGATTGGCCTAGGGGCTGTCAACATTATTTCTAGCTATTTTGTGACGGGCTCTATCCTGGTATCAAAACCCTTTGTTGTCAGTCTAAATGGCTAAAAATAACCAATTAAAACAATTGCTTAGGGGTGCTCATCCAACATCAAAAAACACTCCTTCTATATATACATCCAATTAACAACAATATTCTTCCATCCTTATATAGGCTTTCTTGCGAGACTGAGAAATCGCAGGCATAAAAAAAGGCCACCCGCAGGCAGCCTTTTGGCATAGCGTTAA